>JBIKWV010000308.1:0-5843 GCA_044356135.1 Elainellaceae cyanobacterium | reverse complement strand
CCGTTTGGGGGGGGGGGGGGGCGCCCCCCCCAAACCCCACAACTGGGATTTTATTCAGCAGCAGATCCCCTATTACCCATTACCCACTCCCGATTCCCGATTACCGATTCTCGATTACCGATTACCCATTCCCTACCCTTTAGAATAGGAGAAGACGCAGATTAAGAAGTGTGTAGGTTTTTCATGGCCGATCAGTTAATTCGAGCGACCGCAGCGGATGGCGGAATTCGGGTTGTGGGTGTAATTACCACTCGCCTGACAGAAGAAGCACGGCAGCGTCACAAGCTCTCCTATGTGGCGACTGCGGCTCTGGGACGAACGATGTCTTCCGGGTTGTTGCTGGCATCCAGCATGAAGCGGTCAGAGGCAAGGGTGAATATTCGAGTCAAAGGCAATGGCCCCCTGGGCGGCATCCTGGTAGATGCAGGCGTTGATGGGACGGTACGGGGGTATGTAGACAACCCTGAAGTGGAACTGCCGACCAACAGCCGGGGCAAGCTGGATGTAGGCGGTGCCGTCGGTAGCGATGGCTATCTCTACGTCGTGCGCGATATTGGCTATGGCTATCCCTATTCCAGTACGGTGGAACTGGTGTCAGGTGAGATCGGCGACGATGTGGCCTCCTACCTGGTTAGCTCTGAGCAAACGCCCTCGGCGCTGATGGTGGGCGTTTTTGTGGAACCGGATGGCGTGACAGCGGCGGGCGGTCTGCTGGTGCAGGTGTTGCCCAAGGCAGCACGGGATGAAGCGCTGGTGCAAACGCTGGAATCTCGCATGGCAACATTATCTGGTTTTACTCCTCTGCTTCAGGCAGGAAAAAACCTGCCTCAGATCTTTGAAGATTTGCTGGGGGATATGGGCCTGGAGATGATGCCCGAAACCCAGATGCTGCGCTTCCATTGCCGCTGCTCCTTTGACCGGGTGATGGGCGCACTCAAGATTCTGGGACAGGCTGAGTTGCGCGACATGATCGAAAAGGATAATGGGGCAGAAGCCACCTGCCACTTCTGTGGAGAGGTGTATCGGGCCAGCAGTGTAGACCTGGAACAGTTGATCGAAGAACTGCAAAGTGAGGCTTGATCGGGTGGCGACAGCAACCAGTTATAGCGGTTTTCATCCGCATGAGGTACAGGGGTGTGCCCCCACGCAGGGGCACACCCCCTAACCCCCTTAAGGGGGAATCACCCCTGCACCTTCTCACCCGAACGGGAAGTGCAATAGAATTCCTCCCTTAGGAACTTTGCTGTTCGAAGAAATGAAAGGTAGGATGGCAACTGTTGAGGGGTAGCTCCCCTCAACAGGGTAGCCTCATGGGCGAACCCCCCTTTCTACAGGTGTGAGTGAGTATGACCAGCGATCGCCCAACTCCAAAGCGGCGCACCGTTCCAACGCAGTCGGGGCAGATTTCCCCCCGGCCTGTTACCGCTGGACTCCCTCCGGTGTCAGCGGTCTCCCTGTCCAGCGCTTCTAAAGCTTCTTCGCCCAAACCCCGCAGACCCCTCTGGAAAGCCGTTCTGCAAATTCCCACTACCTGGCAGTTCTGGGTGCTGGCGACGATGGGGGGATTGGTAGGAACGGGTTTTCTGGCCACGGCGCTGCTGCTGAAGCTGCCCGCCATTCCCAACTGCCCATCGACGTTCTGGCCCACCGCATCGGCTTCCCTGCGTCTGTATTGCGCTCAGCTTGCGGCCAATAAGCAGACGGTGGATGACCTGGTGGAGGCGATCGCCCTGGTCAATGGCCTACCCAAAGACCACCCGATGCGGGAGGAGGTAGACCGTAGCATCGAACAGTGGGCGTCAAATATTTTGCGACTGGCAGAGGAGACTTTCAATAAGGGAGATTTGCGGGGGGCGATCGCCGTTGCCAACCGGATCCCGTCTGACACTTCGGCATCCAAACTGGTGGAGGAGCGTGTCCAGTCCTGGCAGACAATCTGGGCGCGGGCCGAAGAAATTTACCGGAAAGCGGAGGAAGCAGTTCTTAATCAAGACCCGCGCAAGGCATTTGAACAGGCGGTGCTGCTGGTGGATGTGGGCAACACCTACTGGGAAACGACGAAGTATCAGGAACTCAGCAGCCTGATCACCGCTTCCCGTGAGGACGGCAATCGGCTGGGGCGGATTCGTCGCTTGATGCGGCGGGGCGGCATTGCTAACTTACAGCAGGCGCTAAAGCTGCTCCAGGAGATTGAACCGACCAGTCCCGTGTATCCGGCAGTACGCGGCATGGCCAAAGACCTGGGCAAAGCGATGCTCGGTCTGGCGGAGGCTGCCCTGGATGAGCGGGACTTCTACAAGGCGCTGGAGATTCTGCAGCAGTTGCCCCCCGCTGCCAATTTGCAGGAAGAATCCAAGGACTTCATGGCGCTGGCGCAGGCTCAAGCCCAGGGCTGGAATGGTACGGTGGCTGATCTGGAAGCTGCAATCGTCCAGGCGCAGCGAATTGGTAGTGATCGCCCCCTGTTTGGTCGAGCGCAGGAATTGATCAGCCGCTGGCAGCTTGAGATTCAGGACGTGACTCGGCTGGGGATGGCGCAACAGTTGGCGCAACCAGGAACCCCCGGTGATTTGAGAGCGGCGATCGCAGAAGCGGCGCAAATTCCCTCCCGCAATCCACGCGGTAAAGAAGCGCGTGAATTAATCAATCAGTGGACGGCCCAGGTGCAGACGATTGAAGACCGTCCGATCCTTGACCAGGCAGATATGTTGGCGGCCAGAGGGGACATCGCCGCCCTCCAGGGAGCGGTGAATGCACTGCGTCGTTTTCGCCCCGACCATGCGCTTTATTCTGAGGCCCGCTGGCGCACCCAGAGCTGGACGGAGCAGATTCAGCGATCGCAGGATCAGCCAATTCTCGACCGTGCCCGCCAGGTTGCTGCGGATGGGGATTTACCGAGTGCGATCGCCATTGCCCAGCAAATTGCACCCCGACGTGCCCTCTATTCAGACGCACAGGCTGAGATTCGCAACTGGCGCGTCCAGGGTGAAGGTCAACTGCTGCTGCAAAATGCAACGGAAACCGCCAGCGCTGGCACTGCTTCAGCGTTGATTTCTGCCATGAGGATTGCCAGCCAGGTGGATGCTAGAAGCCCCAGTTATAACGAAGCCGAACGCTGGATCGATACCTGGAGCTACCAGATTCTCCAGGCGGCTCAAACCCAAGCAGCAGTGGATGTGCCGGGGGCGATCGCCCTTCTGGAGGCAATTCCTGACGGTGCTGCCGCCTACGCTGAAGCCCAGCAACAGCTTGCGGCGCTACGACCGCAGTAGCGTTTTCAGTTAAACGGTCAGCAGGTGGTTGGCGGCTGCCAGACCTGACAGGACGGCTTTTTCGAGAACGAGCGAGGAGTCTGCGGCGATCGCAGTTGAGAAAGCATCCCCGGCCAGCAGGCAGGGGCCGGGATGCTCCAGGGCCAGGAACGGTTTCCCGTAGACGGTTTTCGGTTGACTGTAGCGCCACCGATGCACCTGATAGTCAACGGATGGGGTATTTAACCAGGGGGCAGCAGCCCTGAATAGCTGTTCCACCACGACTGCGTTGTCCGCGTCCCAGTGCGTTTGGCTAAAGTCGGGAGTCGCGTGGAGCGTGACCGCTGTGGCGGCTGGAGAAATTCCTTTTTGCTGATTGCAGGCGATCCAGGATAGTACGGGGTCGTTGAGCCGGAGTCCCCCCGGTTGCGGTATCTGGCTGGATTGACTGAACAGAGCCAGGACGGCAATGCAAGGATCATAGGTGACGGCTTCGAGGCCGGATTGGATGGGGGGTGGGAGGGCGATCGCCGAACGATCCAGCAACTCCAGCGTCTGTGGAACGGGTGCAGTGATGATCAGCGCGTCTCCGCTGAAATCCCCCCCACCTTCTGTCTGCACCGTCCAACCTGGAGTGTTCCAGTGGATGCGAGTGGCGCGTGTCTGAGTATGAATCTCCAGAGACTTGGCCAGATGTTGGGCAATTGTTCGATTACTGGTTCGCCCCCGGTAGTAGGGGCGTTTGTCAGCGCCGAATTGATTGAACCATGCTGTGATGATCCCCTGTTCTAACCATTCATCGACCCACACCTGAAATTGGCGATCGCTGACTGAAAATCCCTGTGCCCCATAGTCAAACACCCCCTCACCCACCTGCGGGTGCTGGATTCGACGAGTGGCCAGTCGCCCCCCAATGCCTCGCCCTTTGTCAAGCACGGTGACCTGGATACCATTTCTCTGAAGGAGGGTGCCAGCGATCAGACCAGAGATACCGCCACCAATAATCAGACAGGACTGGGGCTGAAGCATTGCAAGGCGAGAACGGGTTTGAATTTCTTGATTTCCACATATTACCTCGGCAATATTTTAGAATGCAAAAGTTAAATAGAATGCTTTGTGGGGGGGGCTTCAACGGCTCGACCCCTTGGACTTCGACGTGAGTTCAGACGTTCGGCGAGCGCTCAGTCGAGCCGTCGAACGCTTAATCTCGAGCCGAAAGCTGAGCGCTCACGCAGATCAAGTGAGCCGCGCCGAACTCCGAAGTCCGAACGGCACTGCCCCTACACCCCAACATCTCATCTGAGTGAGAACCGCTATAAATTTTTGCAGATCTTCCTCAATGATGAGGGAGTTGGCAACGGTATTGAGCTTAACTTCTTGGTAGTCTGGCTCTGTCTTAATAATTGATAATTGAGAATGGAAAAAATCAGTTGTCAATTATCAATTGTCAATTGATTAATTAAGATACGTAGAACATCTTCTAAGTCGGCGGGTACACGGTAGAGATCGAGATCCTGAGTGATTGCACGCGACTGGCGATCGAACTGTCCAAATTGCCAGATATTTCCGGTTGAGATTGCGCCTTGCAGAACGGGTTGATCGGATTCAATCCATTGATCAAGGGCAATGAGTTCAGTTGCAAGCTGAACAAAGCCTCGTTCCAGGTCTTCGTTTTTTGCCTCAATGACCAGGAATATTTGGTGGTTTTGCAGCAGATAGTCCAGGGTTCCTTTGAGTTGGTGATTGACGTTAACCGGATACTCGACGTTGAGAGTCGCCTGGGTGTAATGTAATACGTCGGTCAAGACGGGGGCGATGAGAAATTCCCGGCGAGCCATTTCACTGGTTAGGCTGAGGCGAGGCAGACTTTCTTCAATGCGGGTTTTAAGATCGGCCAGACGATCGAGGGAACCTGAATACTGAGGTAATTTCAGGGAGCGACGTTGTAGTGAAACACCAAAGTAGGCAAGGATATCTTGTGGGGCGAAGTTGAGCTTAAAGTAGTCTGCAAAGGTATAGGATTGATCGGGCTGAATGATCGATGTTCTTGGCATGGCGGTTATTAATTGAGAATGGATAATGGATAATTGAGAATGGATAATGGATAATGGATAATGGATAATTGAGAATGGATAATGGATAATTGAGAATGGATAATGGATAATTGTCAATTGTCAATTATCCATTCTCAATTGCTTTAGACTTTTTGATGATGGCGGTCAAAAGTTTTAGGAGTTCGGTGAGGTCGGGTTTTAGGCTTTGGTAATGCTGGTCTTCCAGGTATTCGGTTTTGTGGAGGAGGTCGAGCCAGTAGTCGGTTTCGTTGGCTTCTTTGAGGGCGATCGCGAGTTTATGGATGAAGTCGGCTTTGCTTTCAGCCTGTTCGGCTTCTCGGACTAAGGCCCCGATCGCTGTTCCTGATCTTAAAACCTGTTTAGATAAAACATATTCTCGCTTCTGCTCAGCCAGATAAATAGGTAGGCGCGATTAAGATTGAAACCCAAAAAGCTGTTCCGCCCGCTGCGCGGGCGGAACAGCTTTTTGGGTTTCGACTTTTTCCACGCCCACTTACTTAGTTTGGATAATTTGATC
>JBIKWV010000347.1:0-5445 GCA_044356135.1 Elainellaceae cyanobacterium | reverse complement strand
TTTCCCGACTTCACGTAGACGAATCCCAGAACGGAACCCAGCACCGCCAGCGGCAAGACTTCCGAGAGGCTGAGGTGAGCCGTTGCAAAAATCAGACTGCTGACGGCGATCGCCCCCCAGGTCGGAAAATAGCGAGTCAGGGAGGGCAGCAGAAACCCCCGGAACAGGGTTTCTTCGAAGAATGGGGCAGCGATCGCAGCCGTGAAGAAGAAAATTCCCAGCGAGATTGGATCGTTCTCCTCCAGGACAATTTGTAGCAGCGGGTTACTGCCCCCCTCTCCCTGCCAGATGCGCTGGTTGACGAGAGAAACGGCCAGCATCAGCGGTAGCGCCACCAGGTAGCTGCCAATGCCCCACAGCGGCCAGTTGGAGAGGAATTTGATACGAAACCAGCCTTCGGGCAGCGGTTTGTGGGGTCGCAGCGTGAGATACAGCACCAGCAGACCCGACCCCGCCAGCAATAGATAGTAGGTGAGGGCATAGAGGGCATTGGCTCGAACCCCCAGTGCGGCGAATTTAATCCCTGACAGGCTGATCAGCAACGGGATCAGCACCTGCCCGACGGTAAAAAATCCCACCACCAGCACAAAGCCAATGTCCTCCCAGGTCCAGGGCACATCTTTGACGGGTAGTTCCGTAATGGATAGGAGCGCCTGCTTGCCCTTGACAATCCGCTGTCCAATCAGAACCAGCAGGAGAACGCTGCCACTCAATGCGCCCAGAATGGGAACGGTCCCAACCAGTGCCACCTTGAAGAGGGTCTGCTGTGCGGTCGTCTGTTGTTCAGCTTTTAGAATGGCCAGTTGCTCTGTTCGCTGCTGAAGTTCATATAGTCGAGACAGCCCAACAAAGCGAAACCAGCCGTCCAGATGCTCCTGGATCAGCGGTTCCGCGTTCGGCAAAATTTTGGGTGGGGTGCTGTAGAGGTTGGAGAGGGCGATCGCTGTATCCAGCAGTGACTGGTCTTTGGGAGAAACTGCTGGTTGCCTCTGGAGGTTCTCCCAGGTAGTGAGCGCCTCAGCGGTGTGCCCCTGTTGCGACTGAATCACCCCAATTCGCAAATCCAACTGATGCAGCAAACCCTGCTGTTGCTGCATCACCTTCTCAAGGCGACTGGTGTTGTTCGACGATTCAGGAATCGGATTGTCCCCTGCAACTGCCTGGGCTGCTTTATCAAGGCGAGATTGCAGATCCTGCAAATCCTGTCCGGCAGTTTTGCGGACAGTTTTGTATTGGGTCAGGGCAGACTTCAGGGGGGCTTCTCCCAGCAGTGCTTTCTGCAAAGCTGCGCGATTAGCGCTTTGCCCATCTCTAGAGGAATCCACCCCCGCCTGAGCTTCGCTGGCATAGAGCAATAAATCCGTTTGATAAAGCTGGAGTCGATTGGTGATTTGAGGTTCCCCCAAGCTGCGGAACAGCGACCCCGCCAGCAGGATTGCGACTACAGGAGTCAGGATGATGAGAATCAGTCGTTTAATGGTCATATTTCAAAAATTCTGATGCCGAGCAAGGGGAAACCTCAGTGACCCATTTGCTTATCCTAACTGTTTTGTCTGTCCGGGACGTTCGCGGTGTGGTAAGTAGATAGGCGTGATTAAGCTTGAAATCCAAAAAGCTGTTCCGCCCGCGCAGCGGGCGGAACAGCTTTTTGGATTTCGGCTTTTTCCACGCCCACTTACTTATCTGGACTTTTGACTAAATTGCGCCGATTTTTCCTGAAACGCTGACTCCGTCAGCGTTTCAGGAAAAATCGGCGCTAAAATTCAATATGCCGCGCAACGCTCTCGCAGAGAGCGTTGCGCGGCATTGCAGAAAAAATAGTCAAAACTCCAGTACTTATCTTGACTACGGCAAATCGTTGAGGGCGTGGCATTCGGCAGATAGGTGTTGGCTAAGAGCAAACCGTCTAGGCCGAATGCCGCGCCCCTACCCGTCGGGTCGATTCTATAAAAAACACCTCCATCCACGCTAAAATGCAACTGACTTGCGGCCTGTTTTCCGCGACATTTCCCTTCCCCTGCAACGGAGGACACTCCCCTGGCTACTCGCGTCATTCTGGTGCGCCACGGCATCAGCAGTTATAACCTCGAAAAGCGTGTTCAGGGTCACTGCGATGACTCTACCCTGACCGACAAAGGCAGAGATGCCGCCCGTATGGTTGGTCTCGCCCTGCAATCGATCAACTTTGACGCGGCCTACAGTAGTCCCTTGCAGCGGGCTAACGAAACCGCCCAGATTATTCTCAGCAACCTCGCCAGTGCTCCTCTGTTGACCAGGAGCGACAACCTGAAGGAGATCAACCTCTACGAGTGGGAGGCGATGCCCTTTACTGAGGTTGAGCAGAAGTTTCCCGAAGCTTACAAAGCCTGGAAGGATGCGCCCCATGAGCTAAAAATGCTCAAGCCCGACGCGACAGGGGCAATGGTTGAGTACTTCCCGATCGCCGACTTATTCGATCAGGCGAAACAGTTCTGGCAGGAAACACTCCCCAAACATTCTGGACAAACCATTTTGATCGTGGCTCATAGTGGGATTAACCGCGCTCTGATTGGTACTGCTGTTGGCCTGGTTCCCGTTCAGTACCACGCCATGTATCAGTCGAACTGTGGGATTAGCGTGTTGAACTTTGCTGAGGGTTTTGGCAGTCCAGTTCAGTTGGAATCCGTAAACCTGACGGATCATATGAGCCAGCCTCTGCCCAGAATCCCAGACAACCAGAAAGGTCCCCGCCTGCTGCTGGTACGCCACGGAGAAACCGATTGGAATCGAGATAAGCGCTTTCAGGGACAGATTGATGTGCCCTTAAACGAGCAGGGACGCACTCAGTCAGGGAAAGCAGCCTTCTTCCTGAAGGATATTCCCATTGATCGGGCTGTCAGCAGCCCAATGGCTCGCCCTAAGGAAACCGCAGAAATTATCCTCCAGCCCCACAACGGCGTGACACTGGAACTGGACGATCGCCTCCAGGAAATCAGCCACGGTCTCTGGGAAGGCAAACTTGAGTCAGAGATTGCCGGAGAGTATGCGGCAGAATTGGAGGCGTGGAAAGATGCTCCGGAGACCGTGCAAATGCCGGAGGGCGAGAATCTCCAGCAGGTGTGGGAGCGGGCGATCGCTGCCTGGAAAGATATCGTTGCCTCTGCCCCGCAGGATCGTCCCACGACAATTCTTGTTGTCGCCCATGATGCCATCAACAAAGCCATCCTCTGCCACCTGATGGGTTGGGGACCCGATAAGTTCTGGGTGTTCAAGCAGGGTAACGGAGCCGTCAGCGTCATTGATTATCCCCAGGGAGCCGAGGGCAAACCTGTGGCACAGGCTCTCAACATCACCACTCACCTGGGCGGCGTCCTCGACAAAACGGCGGCAGGCGCACTGTAATCCCCCGCTCCTATGGCCATTCAACTTCTGCGACAGATCCGACTTCTCGATCCCACAACTCAGACGGATCGAATAGCCGACGTGCTGCTCCAGAATGGCGTAATTCAGGCGATAGAAACTCAAATTCAAGACCCTCCTACGGATGCCGAGATCCTGGATCAGCCGGGGTTGATTCTAGGGACAGGGCTGGTCGATCTCTACAGCCGCAGTGGAGAACCAGGAAACGAGTCCAGGGAAACGCTTACTTCTCTGCTCAATTCTGCTGCTGCTGGCGGCTTTACCCAGATCGCCATTCTCCCCACGACCCTGCCTGCGATCGACAATCCTGCCACCGTCGAGTGGTTCCGATCCAAAGCGATTGGAAGCTCCCCTAGCCTTTTACTTTGGGGTGCGCTGACGCATGACGCAAAGGGCGAGCAGATGACCGAACTGGCGGAACTGGCTGCTGCTGGAATCGTTGGTTTTGCAGACGGACGACCCATCAACCATCCCGTTCTACTGCGGCGAATTCTAGAGTATGCCCAGCCGTTGGGGAAGGCGATCGCCCTCTGGCCCTGCGACACGACTCTGCGCGGTGATGGCGTGGTCCGCGAAGGCCCCAATACTTTGCGATTTGGTCTACCCGGCACTCCCCCCAGCGTCGAAACTGCTCCCCTATCGGCACTTCTAGAACTGGTTGAGGCCACGGGCACTCCGGTTCACCTGATGCGCATCTCCACTGCCCGCAGCGTCGAACTGATCGCCGCCGCCAAATCTCGCGGGCTTCCGATTACCGCCAGTACGCCCTGGATGCACCTGTTGCTCAGCACCCGCGACCTGGGCAGCTATGACCCTGCTATGCGGGTCGAACCACCCCTGGGCAATCCCTCTGACCAGAAAGCGCTGATTCAGGGGGTGAGGGAGGGCGTGATTGATGCGATCGCCATCGACCATGCTCCCTACGCCTACGAAGAGAAAACGGTCGCCTTCGCCGAAGCCCCCCCCGGAGCGATTGGCCTGGAACTGGCACTCCCCCTCCTGTGGCAGCGGTTAGTTGGATCTGGAGAACTCTCTGCTCTGACGCTTTGGGGTGCCCTGAGCACGCATCCTGCCCGTATTTTGGGTCTCGATGGGGGAGCGATCGCCCCCAACATTCCCGCTAACCTCACCCTATTTGATCCCAGTTACTCGTGGAAGGTGCTGCCGCAGACCTTGCGATCGCTCTCCTACAACACCCCGTGGTTGGGGGAGGAAATTCTGGGGAAAGTGGTTAGGATTTGGAGCAGATAATTCCAGTATTTTCCAATTTCTGATCCTGAGCGCTTAAGATGAATATTTGAATCGAGAGAATCTTTAGTTCGTTATGCCAGTCCTCGATCTCTATCACAACGCTGTCAAACAAGCCCTCATCAAGGATGGTTGGATGATCACCCATGATCCACTTCACTTACGGTGGGGACGAAAAGATATGTACGTCGATCTGGGTGCAAAACGGCTGATTTTGGCAGAACGATTGGAAGAGAAATCGCCGTGGAAGTCAAAAGTTTTGGATCTCCACGACTTTGTGTGAAAACCCCTCAGAGTAATGCCTGGAACCCTTGATTTTGTGTGGGCACACTGCGTGCGCCCACACAAAATTGTGGAGAGCCAAAGTTTTTTGGGTGAGTCTGAAATGCAAGCCTGTCGCGATGCAGTTGGGCAATTTGCGATTTATCGTGCCGTCCTGCGTCGCACTTATCCAGACCATATCTTATACCTTGCTGTTCGAGATGTGGTTTATGAATCGTTTTTTGAAGAGCCAATTGGACAAATTTTGATCGAAGACGAAAAGCTCAAACTCATCGTATTTGATGCCGAACAGGAGGTCATTTCTCAATGGAAAAGCTAGCTCAATATCGCAAAATCATCCAGGCTGTTTTGCTCCCCTATACCGAGATCCCTTATTCCCACGGTGATCTGATTTGTAAGCCTGTTTTTGATGAAATGCACGATAGCTATCTCTTAGGGGCTTGCCATAAAATAAAATCCCAGTAAAACCCCAGTTTTAGTGTGGCGCGGGGGAGCCGCCCCCCACAAAAACAGGTA
>JBIKWV010000307.1:0-5851 GCA_044356135.1 Elainellaceae cyanobacterium | reverse complement strand
ACTCGCAAAACTGGGATACACCCGATCCGAATCACCTTCCTCTCATCTGCATCCAGGGTTCGACTCATCGCTCACCCCATCGTCTGCGTTCATTCTCGACACCCCTCTACTCCATCTGACTGCGTTTCAACCACTGCATTCGCATACCCTGCCGTTGTCAAAAGCTGACCCACCACCAACCTGGCCCGGTCATTTGCCTCCTGCAAAATTCCCTGATCACAAGCAGATGCCACAATCGTCTGAAGCGTCTGCCGCTGCGCCAGTTGCTGTAACTCCGGTGCAACATCTGGCCCCAATCCCAGAAATCCGCGATCGTAGTCGTACACGCTAGAGCGATTCACGTCAATTTTGCTATCCAGAATCCGGGGTGGCGGCAACCTCAGACGAATTGTGCCATTGATGGATTCCACGTTCGCCTGAGAAATCTGGCTCAGATCAACCCCAGCCCGAACTTCCCCCTGCGCAATATAGAGGAGCGTTGTTGTGCCGACAACATACCCGGCTACGGTGCGATCGCGCTTCGTCGGTACCACCGTCTGCATGGTGTAGACGGCTGTTGTTAGTTCACTCACCCCCCGCACCTGCTGCACCACAATCGATTTGATATCTACCTGGGGGGCAGGCTGTGGCGGAACCACAAAGTTCGCCAGCATTCCCAGAAAGCGATCGCCCGAACGCATCAAACCAAATCCGACAACGATGGCTGCGATCGCCACACCTCCGGTCAGCGCCATTGATAGACTGTGCAAAAAATGGTTAGGGGGACGGCGATCCTGGGGATTGAAGTGACTCATGCCTGTGGGGTAGCGATTAACTGGAAGTGCATCTCCGATTGGGTAGTGCACTCCTCCCACGATAGCAACCGGATGAATTTTCAGGCTTTGAAACGCCCGTTCTCTCTTCGCTTACCCAAAGCCTGTAGAATAACGATAGCTATTTCTAACTCGCGCTTTATGCTGTACAAATCCACCACGCGACACATCCGAATTTTTGCTGCTGAAGTCGATGGAGAAGAACTCAACCCCAGCCCCGATAAGCTGACGCTGGATGTGGATCCCGACAATGAATTGCTCTGGAACGATGCAGCGCTTCAGGTGGTGTTTCGGAAGTTTGAAGAGCTGGTGGCTACCTATGATGGTGCAGACCTGACGGACTATAACCTGCGCCGCATCGGCTCTGATCTGGAGCATTTCGTGCGATCGCTGCTGCAGAACGGTCAGGTGTCTTACAACATCGAAAGTCGCGTTCGCAACTATAGCCTGGGGTTACCGAGAGTCGAAGCAGATATCAGTGTTTGACCGCCAGTAGCGGCTTCTAGCTTAAGACGGGATGATTGGGGCGGGAAAGTGCGGCGTGCCGCATTTTCCCGTCTCAGGTTAGAAGCCCTATCGCTGTCTGAGCTATGCTGGTTAAATTCGCTCCACCCCTGGTTTGAGGCGATCGCCAAGAATGCTGTACTGCCCCAACTACTCCTGCCAGACGGCTAACCCCGAAACCTATCGGTTCTGTCAGAAATGTCGCACACCCCTGAACCGGACCTATCTGTGGGCGATCGGTGCTGGTGCAGCGGAAGTTGTACCGGAAACACTGTTGAGTGGCCGCTATCTCTGCAAAGCACCCCACATTTTTTTAGATACCCGCCCTGGGTTACCACCCCTCACCAGTTCAGAAGCGCTTCCCTCTGAAGCTGACCCCTACTTGAAGCTGTCGCCCTACCAGCTTCACATTCCCCAGATTTACGACCTGATTACGCCTGAAACGGCGTCTATTTCGGGAACGATTGTACTTCTCGAACAAAAGGCTATCTACACCCCCCCGCTTCCCCACTCCCCGAAACTCTCAGCCGAAGTGGGTCTGTTGCCCGAACTGGCGATCGCCTGGAAGCAGGCATCTGCGGTGCGGCAGTTGCACTGGCTGTGGCAGATTGCCCAGCTTTGGCAGCCCCTGAGTCTGGAGCAGGTAGCCACCACCCTCCTGGTTCCAGAATTACTGCGGGTCGAAGGCGGTCTGGTGCGAGTGCTGGAACTGGTGCCCGATACTCCATCCCAGCTTCCCAATCTGTCAGAGTTGGGGCAACAATGGTCAGCCTGGGTGTCAATTGCCCAGCCAGAGATTCAGCCCTTTCTTGAATCCTTTTGCCAGCAAATCCTCCAGGGATCACTGTCCAACTTTGAGACAGTGGTTGGAGCGCTGGATCAGCAGTTGAGGGCAATTGCCCCCGCCCGAATTCAGCAGCTTCAAATTACCACTCGCACTGATCAGGGCCCCAGTCGGCAACGCAACGAGGACGCTTGCTATCCTCTGGCGGGCACCCTGGTAACGAGAGCCTGTAGTGACGAGCCAACATTTGTCCTGGTTTGTGATGGTATCGGGGGGCATCAGGGGGGGGATGTGGCGTCTGGATTGGCGATCGCCGCTACCACACAACAGTTGGAATCTTGTCCTCTGGTCAATCTTGCACCTGACGAGATGATGACTGCGTTAGATAATGCAGTGCGAGTTGCAAATGACCAGATTGCCCAGCGCAACGACAGTGAAATGCGGCAGGAGCGGCAGCGCATGGGAACTACTATTGTGCTGGCCCTGACTCGTGCCCACGAACTTTACCTTGCCCATGTTGGGGACAGCCGCGCTTATCGGATTACGCGCTGGGGCTGCCATCAGGTGACGATGGACGACGATGTAGCCTCCCGCGAAGTGCGGTTGGGTTATAGCTTCTATCGTGATGCCCTGCAACATCCCAGTGCGGGTTCACTGGTGCAGGCTTTGGGAATGGCTGCATCGGGTCTACTGTATCCTACGGTGCAAAGGTTTCTGTTGGATGAAGACTGTATTTTTCTGATTTGCTCTGATGGATTAAGTGACAATGACCGCGTCGAACAGATTTGGGAAAGCGAACTGCTGCCTCTGCTGGAGGGAACGGTTGACCTGGCTGAGGTGAGCGATCGCCTGGTGCAGATTGCCAATACTCGAAATGGTCACGATAATGTGACCGTTGCCTTGATTCACTGTCGGGTCACACCCCAACCACCCGACCCACTGTTGAATCTGTCTGGCACCATTCCTATGGATACAGCGATTTCTTCTACGGCTGCGATGACCACTGAAGTCCCCACTCAGGTCATTGCTCCAGTGCCGTCAGAAACAAGTGAAATCGACAAAAGTCGATCGCCAAAACTCTGGCCACTGCTGCTTTCACTGCTGCTGCTCAGTCTGGTTGGCCTGGTGGTTTTCGCTCCCCTGCGGCAGCGTTTGGTGGCGCTGTTGGAGAACGCTCCGCCCCCAACTCCTTCTCCAGTTACACCCGCTTCTCCGGTCGTGAGTCCCTCGCCCATTCCCTTAAACGTTTTTCTCCAGATTGGATCGACCAATTCTCAAATTGGCACATCCGCAGGGATAAGGTTACTTTCGGTAGCGGGGGAAGTCACCTCGGAGGCGTCGCCCATCTCTCCAGGCAGTGCCATTTTTATCCCGACAGGAAGCACCGTGAAAACGCTGGAAGAGCAGATGGTAGGGAGCGATCGCTGGCTCAAATTACGGTTATGTAAGTCTGGAACAGCGGCAGTGGAACCATCTGGCGTCAGCCCAGCAGCGTCAACGGTCATTCCTGCTGCGCCAACAACTGACCCGGCTGTGTCAACTGCTGTTCCTGCTGCACCGACGGATGACCCGACTGCATCACCCACTGCTCCCATCGGCGATGTCGTGGGTTGGGTTGCAGAGAAAGAATTAGCCCCAATCGTTCGCCTGGAACCTTTTCCAACTGGTGAACAGCGGGGGGTCTGCCCTGAGTCGCGATCGCCAATAGTAGTTCCCACTCCCATTCCCACTCCCACTGCGATCCCTACTCCCCTTGGTTAAAAATATTTGCTGCTTTCCAGGGTGACTGGGGGTAACCGATACCCCCTCCAGGAAGACTGCCTTTATTGCAGACGGAATACCGGATAAACTGGTAGCTACGGCGAATTCAGGTTGTCAAGATTCTCAATTCACCTTTCTCAATGGTTTCGTTCGCTACATGTTCTCCTCCGACTCCAGAATGCCGTCCGACAATCCCTGCCTGAGGGTGGCGATCGATCGGCTCACGGCAACCGGCCCCGACCACTATGCAATTTGGGTACTCCAGGCTCCGTCGCAGGCAGGCCTGGAGATGCATGATAGTATCTGGACTCCGCTGTTACAGGACAACTGGGAAGCATGGCGCGATTTGTTCTCTGCGCGAAACCTGCCAGACGTGCCTCGCATCCCTACCTTTTTTTTGCCGCCGCCCACTCCTGAGGAAGGGACAAATCCCAGCTATACCGGGCGAATGATGGAGCATTTTGGCATTAGTTTGTGGCGCTGGGTCTTTGATGGCCCGATTCAAACCAGTTTTGCCCAGAGCCAGGGGATCGCGTTTGGTCAGGGGAAGCCGCTGCGGCTGCGACTGGAGATTCGTGACCCAGAACTGATCGAACTGCCCTGGGAAATCATGAAGCCTCAGACGGGAATGCAGGTCGTCTCGTTGAGTCAGCAGGTGCTGTTTAGCCGCACGACGAATGAGGTCGCTCCTCTGCCCGAACTGCGGGTAGACCATAGCCTGAACATTCTGCTGGTGCTGGGTCAGGATGGCTCCGTCGGAAGCAGCGGTAGTCCTTCCAAAGATACGGTGCTGCAACTGGAGCGAGAGGCGGAGGTGCTGCCGCAGGTGCTGGAAAGCTCGGCTCAGGGAGAGTCCGTCTACAGCTTTATGTCTCCTGTCCCCTGTAAGGTGGATACCCTGGTGCAGCCTACACCAGCACAGTTGACGGAATACCTGGAAACTCGCAAGTACAACGTTCTATTCTATTCAGGGCATGGGATGCCCGCCCCCGATGGCGGACTGTTGTTTCTGCGGCCTGATACCACGATCAATGGCACCGAACTGGCCCAGGTGTTGACTCGTTGTCAGGTCAAGTTGGCGGTGTTCAATGCCTGTTGGGGGGCGCAACCAGAGATTCAGAATGGCAAACCGATGCCGCGTAGCAGTCTGGCGGAGGTGCTGATCCACCACGGAGTACCAGCGGTCCTGGGAATGCGGGACTCGATCGCTGACCATGAGGCTCTGAGTTTTATCCAGATGTTTGCCCGATCGCTGGCGGAACGATCGCCGATTGACGAAGCGGTGGCGATCGCCCGTCAACATCTGCTGACTCTGTACCGTTTCAACCACATTACCTGGACACTGCCAGTCCTGTACATGCATCCCGATTTCGATGGGGAATTGGTGAAACCGCAGACCGAGGGCATGACCGAAATTCCCGATATGCCCACGAATGTGCCGGGTAGCAGTCGGCCAACGGCATTTCTGCGATCGATTGATGTTCCCAGCCAGTACTGGACGGTATACGGCGGCAAGATGAGCGTGGGGTGTCTGGAGGGAAACGACCTGGTGCTGAAGGGGCGAGGCGTCTCTCGCAAACACGCCGAAATCTTCTACAAAGACGTCCCTCAAAATGAAGCGACCGGGCCGACTTACTACTTGAGGGATTTCTCACGGTTTGGGACGCTGCTGCTGGGAGCGGATGGTACCTGGCGAAAAGTCCACGAGGAGGTCGTGCCCCTAAAGTCTCATACCCGTATCAAATTTGGGATTTTTCAGCTAGAGTTTGTCGTAGAAGAGGCCGTCAGCTAATGGCTTCAGGGTCGTGCTGGACGGTTTTTGCGAGGGTCGGCAGTTTTTTTACCCATCCATTTTTGCGGGATTCTGTGAAACCAGGTCAGACTGGGCAGCTCAAAAGAAAATTTAGCCAATTGCGGAACTGCCACAACCTGCACTGTAGCTACTCTAAGCATCAATCACATTCGGCGCATTTCATCAGGAGTACATGTC
>JBIKWV010000306.1:0-5868 GCA_044356135.1 Elainellaceae cyanobacterium | reverse complement strand
AGTTATGGCGAAGTTATAGAATCATGTGACCGAATGCTCAACCCTTACGGGTTGAGGGGGAAGGGGGAGGGGGGAGAGTGGATGAGTGGATGAGTGGATGAGTGGGAGGGTCGCTGGCGGGAAAGCCTCCTCTACCCATCCACCCATCCACCCATCCACCCATCCACCCATCCACCCATCTACCCATCCACCGTCACCCCATAGAGGCTATTCCAACTCAGATCGCCAGCGTCAATCGCAGCTTGCAAATTGGGGTGCTGGGAAAGGAGCGATCGCGCCTGGGGCAAATTCGCTTGGGAGCAGGCGAGGGCGGCAGCTTTTTGTTGGGTGGGGTCGGGGTTGGCGAAGATGCGTTCCAGGTCGGGAAGGTTGGCTTCGGTGATGAAGGGGCCAACGGGCCGCCAGAGTTCGGGATCGATGGGGCGTTTGGCAGCCCAGCGTTCGTGGGCGTAGTCCACCAGCATTCTGGCCAGTTCGATGTTGGCTCGCTGGTCGAGTCCCCAGATTTGACTGAGCGGACTGCCGACGAACAGGGCTTTCAGCACCATCTGGTTCCACCGGGGAGTGTCGAAAAATTCGGCGGGATAGGGATTGTTGAGGGCGATCGCATTGAAAACGGGCGACATGTGGGTGCGCAGACCGTCGGCAGCTTGCGGCAGAAACGTTTCGGGATGGGGAAGGATCGGCAGGCTCTGGTACAGCACCACCAGTTCGTTCACGTCAGCGGTAGAGAAAAGTGTGGTGATTGCCTTGTGGTAGCGGTTTGCGACCTGATGGGGAAACGTCAGCAGCAGAACGGTTCTTGCCGCCTGGTCTACGCTCCAGTGTTCCGGTGACCAGCCCAAACAGAGATCAAACGCTGCCTGTTGTTCGTTGGGAAGGAGGTGTAAATCTTGCTTCCCAGTGCGGCGCGAAATGGCACTGAAAGTAGCAAACAGCGATCGCTCAGAAGCTTCACTGGCAATCTGTTTCAGTTTTTCATTTAACCAGTTCAAAGCATCCTGGGAAAGTTGACGTTCTAAACAACGATACAGAAGACGTTTAATCTGCGCGTGATCAACTGCGTGTGCGAGAAGCATAGCGATACACCGAAACGATAAATCGAGTGTTCAACCAACAATCCACAGGGAAACAGCCCTACAGTGTCATCTTTCAATTCTGGAATCCATCAAAGTATGATTCGCAGAAGAAATTAACTCTGTACAGGAAGTGTGTGCGTTTGAAAGTCTGATTTAAGCCGTAAAACGCCTCATGAAGCGTCGGTAGCCTGTCAATCTCCTTTATCATTGATAACAAACCTGGAGGAGATCACTGAGATCACCCCCCAAACTTGATAGGCGCTTGATATTTCACAAACGTTTTATGAAGAAGATACGGATGCAAAGTAGTTCTTTGACGGGTTCATCCCCACAAATTGAAAATCCGATCGGGGGGCATTGCTGATTGGGATAAGAGGGTATCTGAGATCTTTCACCAGAAACCAAAACCCTGATTCTGCCGCCGCAGAGCGGCGGCAGAATCAGGGTTTCAACTTTTTTCATGCCTACTTACTGAGATTTCTGCCACCCTGCTGCTGCCTGCTCTAGCACATAGGCTGCAACCGTTTGAATTTGCTCCGGTGTCAGACGGTCTTTGTACGCAGACATGTTTGATTTTCCATTAGTGACAATTTGGGCGATCGCCTCCACAGTGGAATATCCATTCTTCTCAAGCGCCTTCTGTTTTAAGTTTTTGCCTCTGCGAATGATATTTCCACCATTCACATGGCAACCTGCACAGTGAACTTCAAAGACCTCAGCACCGCTCTGAAGTTCAGTGGCGATCGCAGGCACTGGCGATGTGAAGAGGGCGATCGTAACCAGACAGAGGCTCAAACAGAAAACAAGAATTTTTTTCATAAGTCGATTTTGTAAAAGGATTAAATCCCTTCAAAAGTCTAACTAAAGGAGATGTCGCTGGCTGAGCGGAGCCGAAGCCAGCCACAGGAAAATCCTTTGGGTTAGGGCCGCTACCTTCGGCTCCGCTCAGGTCGCTCATTGGGTTTTGCTCAGGTGGATCTTTCGGCTCCGTTCAGGTAGTTTCTGATTCGCCCCAGGTAAAGTTCTGCCTATGCTACCATCGGCTGACAGATTTCTTCAGAGAGAGCAGCTTCTACTGCTGCGGTTTCTTCGATCGCCTGCATGACTACCTCCCGGTTGGTCATACCCTGGTCAATCCACTTCAGCCAGCGCTGGGCCTCGTTTCCTTCGCGGAGAAGTTTGTGGATGGGTTGGAGGAAGCAGCCAAAGCCGTCCTGTTTGGCGATCGCCCCCACTTCGTCCAGCAGTTCTTTCACCCAGTCCCGCGCCGTCAGCTTGCGGCCATCCTGCCAGTGCGTCAGCTCGGCGTCCAGGCTGTTTTCGGCAGCAGCAATTTCGTTCTCGTCGGTAAGGGCGACCAGTTCCTCAGCAGAAAATTGACTCAGGGTGAGGGGGTCGAGTTTGGGATCGCTGCTCAGTTGCAGAAGACGAGCCTCCAGGAGAGCGGTAATCGCCAGCAAAGCTACCGGGTCACTGACCAGGTCACAAATCCGGAGTTCCAGGCGGTTCAGGCTGTAGGGGCGGCGATCGCCATTGGGTCGCACCGAAGACCACAGGTGGCGAACGCTCTGCATGGTGCCCAGGGCAAGCTGTTGTTCTGTCCAGCGAATAAAATGGGCGTGGCTTTCAAACAAGGGGACATGGGCAGGCGTTTTGGGAAAGACGCGCCAGCGGGTGGAGTGGTTACCTGTGACTGCTCCGTTGAAGAAAGGGGAGGCAGCGCTGAGGGCGAGGAACAGAGGAGCCTCGACCCGCACCAGACGACAGGCGCGCATCAGCAGTTCCGGGTCAGAAATGCCAATGTTGATGTGGACGCTGGCGGTGACAACGCTGGTGCCGTAGGTCTGCTCAATGTAGTCGTGGTAGGGGTTACCGGGGTCAGATCGATGGAAGCGATCGCCCCCACCCAGGGCCAGCGTACTGCCAGGGATCAGCGTGTAGTCGCCCTTTTGCTTCAGGTACGAGCGCAGCCGCACCCGTGGACGCACCAGTTCGCAGAGAAGCCGCTCGTAGCGGTAGAGGGGCGGCGTGGTGTACTCAACGTTGCGAGTATCCGGTTCCCGAACGAAGCCGTCGAGGTCAGAGACGATCTGGTCCGCAAAGCCAATGATGTCTCCCTGGGGTGTGCCCGTGTACATCTCAATCTCAAAGCCCTTCGACAGCATGTGCCCACCCCCGGTAGATTTCTCTATTTAGTATCAAGGAAAACCGCTTGCTTCAGCCAGTCCCACAGAGGTGGTTCTGTGAAGTCGGCGATCGCCAGCTTCGCCCCCCACTCGTAGAGCCGCTCTGGTAACTGACTGGAGGCAACTCCCACCGTTGGGATGCCAGCACCAACAGCGGAACGCACCCCAGAACCAGAATCTTCAAAGGCGATCGCCTCCTCCGGTACAACCCCCAGTCGGGCCAGCGCCGTCTGATAGGGCAGGGGGTCAGGTTTTCCTCGCGGCAGTTCTTCCCCCAGAACCACGATGGGGAAAACAGCCTCCAACCCCAGCACCCGTAGCATAAACTGAGCATTTTCCAGGGGAGCATTGGTCACAACGGCCCGCTTCAAGTCCTGTGACTCCATCCAATCCAGTAGTTCCAGTAGTCCTGCCATTGGCTGTAACCGGGTTGCCTGCTCGCGGAACTGCGCCTCTTTGTAGTCGCTTAACTGCCGCCCTGCTTCCAGTGAGAGCTGAGGCAGCATATCCGCAATGATCTTCTCGTTCAGTCGCCCGCTGAAGTGGGCTTTGTAGTAGGGGGGATCGATCGTGATGCCAAAACGCTCCATGATCGCACGCCAGTTTTCGTAGTGAATCGGGTCGGTGTCCGCCAGTGTGCCATCCAGGTCAAATAAAAGCGCTTTCAGCATCCAATCACCTCTTATAGCGCTTCGCGCTTGGATAAGGTACAGATTTTTGTGAGAGAGCCGCGCGGCGCGCGGCTCTCTCACAAAAATCTGTACTTCACTAGAGCGAGAAACGCAATACAACGGTTTTTCCACCCTCTGAAGTGTCCTTAGAAGATTTCCAGCCATGAAATTACCTGCGTTGTGTGGGCGGTTCCCCCCGCTACGCGGGGGGCACCGCCCACACAACAAGCCGCTTGATGTATGGCCATCTCCTTAACAGCCGCTCAATCAATCCGATCGTCACACCAGGCAGTTCTAACTGAGGCGTCAACCCGACATCGGGTAACAGGATCAGTTCTCGAATCGCCTCTGGATTTTGTTCCTTAAACCTCCGTCCCAGTTCTGGCCCCGTGAACTCAGACGCTTCTCCCCAGATCATGGCAGTCGGGGTTTTGAGCTGAGGCACGTACAGAGATAGATCAAAGCACAGATCGCCGCGCACAAACGATAGCGCACTATACTCTGCATTGGGTTGACGGGCCGATTCTAAATAGGCATCGACGATCTCTTGAGAAATGCGATCGCGCTTAGCAAACTGCCGCTGCTCCAGAAAACTGCGAATGCCCTGCGGGGTAGCGACGCCAAAGGTGTAGAAGGCGCGATCGAGAATTGGCGTACTGATCAGTTGGGCGAAAAAACTGCGGCGGTAGTCATTCCCGAAATCCGATAGACCCGATGGGGTGGTGAGAATCAGGGACTTAAACAGATGTGGATGCTCAATGGCAATGCGGATAACAAAGGCAGCCGTGAGGGAAGAAGCGATCACCGTTATTGGAGACGAGCTGATCTGCTCGACAAACTCCCGAATTGTGGTGAGGTAATCTTCGATTTGATAGTTCCGCACAGGATGATCCGACTGGCCCCAACCTATCAGATCAGGTGCAAACACCCGGTAACGACTGGCAAAAGCAGGAAACACCTTGGACCACTCATAGGCTGAGGAGCCGCCACCAAAGCCGTGCAGAAAAACAAGCGGTTCGATGGGCGAGTCAGGGAAACTTTCCGACCGAAACATCTCGTCTGCAATGTAGTACACCATCCGACCGAGATGGGTGATGATAGATTGTTGCTGAAATCCAAGAAATCGAGACATTACTTCAAACCTGTCCTGATTGTCGTTACTTGATTATGAATGAGCTTTAAGTTATGCTCTAAACTGATTAAACGAGTAAAGAGCAATAACTGACGCTTATTACACGGTTAAAGTTGAGGATTTCGGTGTGAGAAGTCGTGAAAGGGTGTGAGAAGTCGTGATAAGGATGAAGTGCGTACAGCCCATTTTGACGTTGTCCTGCTCTCATCCTAGAAAATACGGCTCAAAAGCGTCTTGCTCAAGGCAAACTACCGCGAATGATTCTTGTAAAGCAGTGCAATTGTCTGCTGATCCGGGTGCTGAAGCCATTGGTTGAAAACCGCTATCTACTGTGACAGCGTAGCCAGTAATGCGAGGGTTCGTTTCTGTCCTGGGTGTGGAAATTTTTTCGTCAGAAGGGGGGATCCCCCTCACCCTGTCAGGGCATGAATCCTGCTCTACTGGTACGACCCAACTCAATCCCATCAGGGGCTGTGAGCACTGTTTTCACGCTTCTGTAGGCTGAGTGCGCGATTGGGCAAAAGTTCTGGAGGTACAGTCCCCCCGGGTCTGTTTTCCTATTCTTGGATCATTGCCTGAGTTGGAACGTTGTTTTGGCAGAAATTTAGGTGGAGATTCCCGGTGACTATGGCTGATTTTTCCCAGGAGTGGTTAGAGGAGACGTTGCTCGAGCCTCAGGCAGGATCGCAGCCCCCATCCCCTGATGCAATCTCTCACAGCCCGGAATTTGCAGAACCCGATTGTTATCCTCCATTAGAAATCGACGTGACAGCTTCAGGGCAAGCAGCCCTGACATTGCC
>JBIKWV010000304.1:0-5897 GCA_044356135.1 Elainellaceae cyanobacterium | reverse complement strand
CGTATCTCCGGTCAGGCAACCCGATTCACGAAGATCCGACATCATGGGTCGCTTGTTGGTTCGCGACTCTACACCCCGGCTGAGCTGTGATAGGGCGATCACGGGTACATTCAACTCGCGAGCAAATCCCTTCAGCGCACGGGTCACCTTCGACAGCTCCTGCACCCGGTTCTCGCTGCCACTGCCCTCCATCAACTGAAGATAGTCAATCAGCACCAGGCCCATCGCGCCACCGTTCTCCGCCTGGAGCCGTCGCACCTTCGATCGCATATCTGTGACAGAAATATCCGGCGTATCGTCGATAAAGATGGGCATCTGAGACAGCGCACTGATGGCATAGCCCAGTGGTTCCCACTCGTTCTGACTGATGCGTCCAGAGCGCAACCGACCGCTTTCAATCTGGGCCTCGCTGGAGAGCAAACGGTAAACGAGCTGCTCCTTCGACATTTCCAGGCTGAAGATGGCAACGGGCTGCTTGTGGAAAGCGGCAATATTGCGGGCGATGTTGAGACAAAAACTGGTGTTATGAACGCAAATATCGTTGGCAACAAAGTTGTGAGTCTCCGGGATTGTCAGATCGTAGACCTGCTTCTCACCCATGGGTTCGATTGAAACAATCTCGTCCCAGTAAATCTCGCTGCTGGCCAAATTGCTTAACTCAGCATCTTCAAGGGCAGTGGCCAGGGAAAGTAAGCGCTGTCGGGTTGGTGCTCGTTTGCCGACGTGAATATTGCTCGTTCCAGTCAGTCCTGCTCGAACAGCCAAAGCCCGCCAGCTTTCACTCCCCTTCGCTTCGGTAATTTGCGACCAGATCTCTAGCGGAATCAGGTCCCGGTTGGCATGAAACTGTCGATTCTTCAGGGCGGATTCTACTTTCTGAACCGCAGACTCCTTACCAAAGATGCCAATCTCTGAGACAAAAATGCGAATTGATTCTGAATCGGTAATGTCCAACTGCCAGCAGAACCGATAGTCGCCTTGATAGGCAACTCGACGACACTTAAGGGCAGCAATCATTCCAAAACGCAGCAGCAAATGCTGTACCTGCCGCACCAGCTTCTCGCTGACAGTGGCATACCCAATCTGCGCCTGCCCACTCGCTAACACTGTTGCCCAACCATCGGTTGCAAACAGACGATTCAGAAAGAGGGCAAGCTGCGATCGCTGTAGCTTAAAGATGACGGAAGGAACAGTTTTGGTGTGAGCATTACTCCCCCAAAGATTCAATTCTTTCAACCATCGGGTCAACACGTTCTCAGGGTTAATGGTTGCGTAGCCTTGAGCCAGCAGTTCTTCAGGAGCAATCTGAAGAATGCTACACAGACGCTCGAACAACTGCTCTGAAGGAGCACAGCTACCAGACTGCCACTGTGAAACCAGAGCAGGAGAAACGCCTAGCTTTTCTGCCAAGGCTCTGCCTGTTAAAGCAGATTGACAAAGAACTTGTTTCAGACGATCGCCAAATTCTTGACGGCGCAGTGCAAACGTATCGAAGTTAGACGAAACTCGAAGGCTGGGTATCCGAGTACCGTCAGAAGTCTCCAATAAAACTTTCAGATCTCCAAATTCTTGAATGGCTTCAGAGAAGTCAGCCTGCAATTGAGGATTGCTGTTTGTGAATTCGGGCTGCGTACCTGTTAAACAACCATCACCGATGAGGTAGGCCAGCAGCTTGACCGCGCAGGAGCGAAGCGTTTCTGTGCCAAAGATGGCGATCCGACGCGGAAGGGCAATGCGATCGCCTACCTTCAAATGCTCCAGCCGCTGCCATCCCTGAATGGTTAGAAAAGGATGGCTCAGGGTAGTTTCAATCGATCGCCCTAAACGGGTGGTAACTCGAAAGACGGGTTTTATCCCATCATCGACGTAGACAGAAGGTTGGGTGAGGTGGAATCGCCAATCCTCGCCGAGGGTCAGGAGAGTAGCACCGCGATTACAGTAAATTTCTTCAATCGTTGCTACTGACCCATCGCTCAAAACAATCTCGCTGTCATAGGCCAAACATTTGCCCATCGCCGGACGGCCCGCCGCGATGATCAAATCCGATCGCTGAAACCCCTGCGTCATCGCGTCCAGATCATAGAAACCGCAGGAGATCCCCGGCAGCACCATACCGAGCGATCGACTCTCAATATCGGAAAAAGTCGCAGTCAGGATATCAGCGGTGGAGATCAGCGCCTGATTGGGACGCGACTGGGTAATGTTAAAGACCTTCTGCTCCGCCTGATCCAGAATGGTTTCCAGCGGCGTTCCGGTCTCAAAGCCCAGGTAGCTGATCTCGTTGCCCACCTGGATCATTTTGCGGCGCAGATACTTGTCGGTAACCAGTTGAGCGTACTGGTCGATATTCACAGCGCTGACGGTGCGATCCACCAGTTGAGCAATCCGCCCCTGCCCCCCCACCTTGTCCAGCTTGCCGTGGTCTACCAGATAAGTGGTGATGCTCATCAGATCCGTGGGTCGCCCCTGACTTTGGAGGGTTAGCGCCGCCCGATAAATCTCCTGGTGAGCGCTAATGTAAAACGCCTCCGGTCGGAGCAGCTCTGCCACCCGCCCGATCGCCTCCGGATCGAGCAGAATCCCTCCCAAAATCGCCTCCTCCGCGTCAATGTTCTGCGGCGGCAGCCGATCGCTGTAGGCTTGAAAGTTTAGCTCCTGAACCATAGCGCAGCGTCAACCCGTATAGACTGAGAGGACAAGAATTCCTGGCGATCGCAGGACGATTTTGAGGACTGCTATATATAGTAGACGAACTACCACTAAGACTCTAGATACAGGAGAACCATATACAAAAATACTCTACGACAATCATCGTAGAGTATTTTTGTACTAAAAAGATGAATATTAAAGGCAAAATTCTGAAAAACCATTGCGCCCGCTAAGCGGGCGCAATGATTTTTCAGAATTTTTGGCTTACTCTGCCACCACTTCTACTTCGATGGTCGCGGTCACTTCGGGATGCAGCTTGATCTCGGCTTCATAGGTGCCCAGCTTCCGTACATCAGGAGCGGTGATATCGCGCCGATCGATCTCAAACCCAACCGCTGCCTTCAGAGCATCGGCGATGTCGGAGGAGGTAACCGAACCAAAGATCGAATCCTTTTCGCCCGCTTGCTTGGCGATCGAAATCTTGCCAACCTTATCGATCGCTGCCTTCTGGGTCTCAGCTTCCTGTTTCAGTGCGAGTTGACGCTGACGCTCTTCTTCGCGGCGCTTCTCCGCCAGCTTCAGCGCTCCAGGGGTAGCCATTACGGCTATCTGCTGCGGCAGCAGGTAGTTGCGAGCGTAGCCGGGGGCAACTTCCACAACATCTCCGACCCGACCCAATTTGCTAACATTCTGGTTTAAAACCAGTTGTACTCGTTTCGCCATGAGCTTTCCCAATGCCAATTTTCGTCCGACTTACTATTTTAGCGGCGAGGCTGGCCTGATTGCAAGTTTCTCACCCCCAAATCCTGACTGAATCTGGTAAAATACCTTGTGTCATGCTAGTCTAATACCTGCGCGGGCGTAATTCAGTGGTAGAATGTCAGCTTCCCAAGCTGAACGTCGTGGGTTCGAGTCCCATCGCCCGCTTTTAACAGAAACCCCCGAAGTTTAAAGTTTCGGGGGTTTTCAAGTTTTGGGCTATTCAGGCATATAATACATATGTCCTGGAAAACTGCTCTCAATTGGGGTGTTTTGGCGGATTTTGGGTGTAAAACGGGTGTAAAACGGGTGTAAAAATTTAGGGATTTGGCGAGGTGGCAGGATGTATTCCAACACTCGGGTGGGTCGAGCTTCTAAAGGTGAAGTTCAGGTTATCGAATCTCATGGGCGCTTGCAGCTCCGATTCAGGTATGCCGGGAAGCGGCACTACCTGTCGATAGGATTGCCAGACACTCCGGTCAATCGCAAAGTCGCCGATCAGAAGGCAAGGCAGATTGAACTGGATATCGTGTCTGGAAACTTTGATGAGACTTTAACCAAATACAAGCCTCAGTCTGCGATGAGCGTTGAGGCTCCAGAAATTACACCCAAAATTACACCCAGCCTCAAGGAACTGTGGGAGCCGTTCATTGAGTACAAGCGCCCCCAGTGTTCTGAGAACACCATGAAGTATATGTATGGAGTTTTCACAGGCTACGTTGAGCGACTTCCTACTTATGATCTGAGTCGAGCCAGTGAAATCAGAGATTGGGTTGTCAAGAATCTCCCCCTGGACTCCGGAAAGCGGTTTATCACCCGTCTGGCAAACTGCTGTCGGTGGGCGATGCAGACGGGCACGATCGATGCAAACCCCTTTGATGGGATGGCGGCGGAGATTAAGCTGCCAAAGTCAGAGCAGAATGATGGGCTGAACGACATCAATCCCTTTACTCCTGAGGAGCGGGAGAGAATTATTGAGGCGATCGCTGCCAACCAATTCTGTCCCAAATCTTCAGCATTCAAGCACAGCCATTACTCTGCATTCATCCGCTTCCTCTTCACGACAGGCTGTAGACCGACCACACTTTCATTACCCTCGCCTTGGAGACAGGCAAGCTGGATGCCAAGGATGTCGCCCGCCTGGTTGGGAATTCGCCAGAAATTATCTATCGCCACTACGCAGGCAATAAGCGTGAGTTGTTTGTCCCTGAGTTTTAGAGTAATCCACCCGCTTGTTGGTTAGTATTGCGAATTTCCATCAACCTTCATCCCAACTTTTTTCATCCAGTATGAATTGCCCACTGGGTAGAAGAAATCATCAAGCCAATCTGCCCTTTCCATGCCATCTGTAGAAAGATGCTTGTTATGCTTGTTAAGTGACTCGAGTATCAACCTCCTGAAATGTCTTCTGCGGATATTCACCAAAAAGCACGCGGCTTCGCCGTTACCGCAAGGGTCGCCCTCATTAACCAGTTACCTCCAGACAGGCTGACTGCTGTGGTGCAGCTTCTGGAGTTTCTGGCTCAGCCAGCTCAAGGTGTCAGCAATCCGGAGGAGACGGCTCTGCTGGAGGTGGTCCAGTGGCATTTGCCTGAAAACGAGCAGATGCGATTACAGGAGTTGCGCGCTAGCGCAGCTCTCCGAAGGAATCGGGATCTCCACTACTTTGTGTGAGGTGCTTCTATGAATCGTCAAAGCAAGCTAATTACCTCAACCGAAAATGCTCGAAGTTGTTGAACCCATACCCCTGCCGCTTGATTAACTTGATCTTGGTGTCGATCCCCTCACTCACACCGCTGGTCGTGCGGTGTTCAAAATAATTGCAAATTCCACTCAAGTGCGGTTCAGTTCCTCATTGACATGCTGCATCACATGGAAGCGGTCATAGGTAATTTTGGCATTGGGGAAGAGCAGTTCAATCACCTGGGCAAATCCTCCCCACATATCGATGCACACCTCCTTGACCACTGCTCTGAATGCCGCTGGAAACGCTTGCAGCGCGGCGATTACATCCTTCTGCCTGTGGCTGTTAATCACCTCAAGTAAGCGGGCCTCTTCTAAATCCACCCCCGTTGTCAGCAAATCTCGATGACCTTTGTGACGACTGAACTCATCGAGACTCAACCGACCGGGGAGGCACTCGACTTTTTTATCTGACTGGCTGCCTGTTCCTCAAAAATCGCCCTCACCGTTGTGGCGCTGATGCCTTCAGCTCGACTGACTGCCTCGACACTCGATTGCTTCACTTGTTGATAGATGGCTTGCGCGTACCTTGGGGTGAAGTGATGCCGCCCGCTCACAAATTCCAGTCGTTCGGTAAAGAAGCGTTGACACGAGGCACAGTGATACTGACGCCGGGGGACTTTCAGATAAACGGGTTTACGGGCGCATCTATTGGTTGGGGGAGTGAGTGGCAGCGATTAGCGAGAATAGAGGTAGGCAACAAAAAAGGGCAAACCTCAAAGGTCTGCCCCCACAACAAAAAACTA
>JBIKWV010000303.1:0-5901 GCA_044356135.1 Elainellaceae cyanobacterium | reverse complement strand
TCTCACCAGAACGCAGATGGACGCAGATGAACGCAGATTTTCGTCTCCCACCCATCCACCCATCCACCCATCCACCCATCCACCCATCCACCCATCACCCCTATCTCAGCATCAACGCCACATCCTTTGCAAAATACGTCAGAATTAAATCTGCTCCTGCTCGCTTCATACTCGTTAGCGTTTCCAGGACGATCTTCTTCTCATCAATCCAGCCCTGTGCAGCAGCAGCTTTAATCAGGGCGTATTCACCGCTGACGTTGTAAGCGGCAATCGGTAAATTGGTGTGCTGTTTAATTTGATGGATGATGTCGAGATATGCCAGTGCAGGCTTGACCATTACGATGTCTGCACCTTCTAAGATGTCCAGATCGACTTCTTTCAACGCCTCTCTGGCATTGGCGGCATCCATCTGATAGGTCTTCTTGTCACCAAACTTGGGGGCAGAATCCAGCGCATCGCGGAAAGGGCCATAGTAAGCAGAGGCATACTTGGCAGAGTAGGCAAGTATGCCCACCTGAATCCAGCCAGCGGCATCCAGTGCTTGACGAATTGCACCCACCCGACCATCCATCATGTCAGAGGGGGCCACCATGTCCGCACCTGCTTCTGCCTGCACAAGGGCCTGTTTGATCAATACCGCAACCGTTTCGTCGTTGAGAATTGTGCCGTCCTGCACAATCCCGTCATGCCCTTCACTGCTGTAGGGATCGAGTGCAACGTCGGTGATCACAAGAAGATTGGGAACAGCCTGTTTGATGGCGCGAACCGCACGGGGGATTAGACCGTTGGGGTTGTAGCTTTCAGTCCCGACGTTGTCTTTCTGGTCGTGGGGGATCAGGGGAAACAGAGCGATCGCCCCAATTCCCAACTCATGGGCCTGTCTGACTTCCGTCAGCAGCAGATCCAGGGTGTACCGAAAGCAACCGGGCATGGAGGGGATTGCTTCCTGTTGCCCCTCACCCTCCATCACAAACAGGGGGTAAATCAGGTCTTCTACCCGCAGCACGGTTTCCCGCACCATCCGACGCAGGGCCTCAGTTCGACGTAGTCGGCGAGGACGATGAAGGATCTTGAAATCGGTGGACACAGACGGTGAAGGCTCATCTGAATGCGCAGATGGCGAGGTAAGGGTGGAGGTTTCAGTGGGCGACATGAAACAATATGAGAATGATTATCATTCGCTTATCATACCCCACTCCTCTGAAAAGTGATTGCCCGATCCGGGATTTCTGCGAAAGAACCACGCTAAAACAGTTCGTATCGCTGAACCAGACCTGAGATGGCTGCTTTATGCGCTGCTACTAATGCTTCTGGGGCCAGAATCTGAGCATTCTGCATATAGCGATAGACCCAACGGCTAAATTCTGTCAGAGAGCGCGGCGGGAGCTTGACGACATAATCGACATAGGTGAGTTGCCCGGTCCTGGCGTCTTTCGGCCCCTTCAGGAGCTGCTGCTGGGGATGACGGCGATCGCCCTCCAGAATAAATGGGACAACAGGTGCGAAGAACCGCACCCTGGCCGTTTCCAGGGTTAAGCGCCCCTGTAGCTCGGCCTGCTGCTCTTCTGGTTCCCCCAGAAACAATCCCCATCCGTTGTCCAATAGCTGATGGGCAAGCTGGAGCTGTTGCGTCTGAATTTGAATCCCTCGGCCTTCGGGTTGGAAGACCCGGCAATAGTTCTTGAAGCGATTCACCCGCCCGGTGGCCAGATGTCCGGTCTGCTCATGTTCATAAAGTAAATACCAGGCGACATCGTGGTACACCAACTGTAAAGGAAACACCCGCACAGACCCGACCCGTCCTTTGCCGTAAGGGTCAATGGCGCGGGATAGCTCGATCCCCTGGCCTTGAATGATCGCCTGTTCCACTCCATCCAGTTGATGAAACAGGGTATCTTGATTTTTCCCCAGGGCCATCATCTCGTCTGGGTCTGTATAACCAACTGGACGGTTGAGCTGCTGGCGAACGGGGTAGAACAGTTCTCCTTTGAGTTGCAGGTCAAGCCCCCGCAACCGCTGTGAAAGGACATGGTAGATCTGCCGGAGCTGTGGATCACCCTGGTCTTTGGCCTGAATCGCCAGAGCGTTTAGCGTCACCTGTAGTTCTTCCTGGCTGAAGGCACCGGTGCCCAGGTAATATCCCCAACGGTACATTCGCTGGTCCAGGATGCCGTAGCGCCGGAGGGTGACGAGGTCTTTGCGAAGCGTGTGGGTGGAGTAGTTTGGCATCTCTATCCCCAGTTCTCGTGCAACTATTTTCAGGTAGCGCTGCACTTCTTCCAGGGCATTATGTTCCTGGTGGGCTGAGCTTTCCTGATCCAGGGTGCCGACCCCCGGATATTGAACCAGGGTTGCCAGCAACACCAGCAACCGTTCAAATGCTGCCAGATCGGTGTAGGGATGGTCACGAGGCAGTTTGGGCATGGGGTGTCAAGAAAAAGCCGATATTTATTGAATTCCCGGCGATTATCCCAAAACTATTATGTGCCCTAACTTTTAGAGATTATAAAAACTTTTTATGAAATATCGGTAATTACTGGGAGAAAATTGGGCAGGCTGGTTAGAGTTGATGTGTAACTAGCCCCAGAGAGGCAGCGTCCTGTGTCTCAATACACCGCTATTAGCTTTGCCCCTGTTCAAGGATTTATCGAAAAATCGCGGAAGCTGCGCGATCTGTATGGCGCTTCGCTGATTTTGTCTTACCTCAGTTCCAAGATTGTTGAGGAAGCTGAACGCACTCTTGGAAAAGGAAGCGTCATTTCTCCAGGCTTAATCAGCGTTAAGGAAGGAATGCCAAACCGAATTCTCGTAAAAGGGCATCTGACGCGGGAGGTTGTACAGAACACGCTACTGAGAGAATGGCAAATAATCCTAAAGGTATGCCGAGAATGGGTTGAAGATAACATCGGAATTCCCAAAAGCCATTATTCTTGGGCGCAGGAAGAGGAGCAGATTGACAAGGAAAAAGGCGAGTGGGAACGCTGGGGTAGTTACACCTGGGAAGTTTTTGTAGGCTGGAGTGAATATGACCCCGCGCGACCTGACAGAAATCTTATTAAGGTGGCAATGGAGGATCTGGAAGCTCGAAAGCTGAAGCGGGCTTGGATAGGGATTAACTGGATTGGTGAAAGTTCGAGCTTGAGTGGAACAGATGCGATCGCTTGGCATCGACTTGGGAATAAGGACTTCATCAAACGAGATCTCAAAGGAGAGCTAACACCAAAAGAACGAAAAGAACTTAAACAAGAGCTAGAAGATTTCTATCTCAGACTATCACAGGCTCTGGAGCAGGACTCTTCTGAAGAACTGCTTCAAGGTAAGTTTCTGCGTCCTAATGAACGCTTAAGTGTTCCTGAATTGGTAAAACGTTTAGTGACCCGATATGAAGATATTGGGAAACATTTAGATGAGAGTTTCAAGATAGATAGTTTTTCTGAAATGGTACGTTTCCCTGAACCTGGACAGATCGGACACTGGACAGGCTGGTTTATAGGAGATGGAGATGCTGTTGGCACACACCTCAAACGTCTAAAGAGCGATTCTGAACTGGCTTCATTTAGTGAGGCGATGCGAAAGTGGGGAAAGAAATTCAAGGAGAAATTTCCCAGGGAATTGGGTCGGGTGATATATGCAGGGGGTGATGATTTTATGGGGGTCATTTACAGCAAAAATCCTAAAGAACCAATTTCTGCTTCTGCCGCTGTTAACTGGCTGCAACGGCTCAACTCATGCTGGCAAACTCATGAACAACCCATTAGTCTCAGCGTTGGTTTCGTTTGGGCGGGTCATAGTGTGCCTCAGAGGGATGTACTTCAACATTGTCGAGAGGCAGAGAAGCGATCGAAGAGTTTGGGGCGCGATCGCGTCACTATCCGGGTATTGTTCAACAGCGGTCAATATGTGCAATGGACGTGCCCCTGGGGCTACCTGAATATTTTGACGAAGTACCGCGATCGCAACGGTAAAACCTGGGGAGATCCAAAACTTAATTGGACGCATCTCTACAGCGATTGGGCAGAATTGAAAGCACGTCATGCAATTCGACTACGAGATGCTTCAAATCAAGTTGATGATCGTATTGCTCTAAAGGTATTTGAACTATATTTTGATGACCTTGACCGCTTTGAGAAGCATACTCAAGAGATCTTTAACAGGGAGTATACGCCCAAGAAGTTTGTTGAGTGGCTGGATGGTTTAGTGAATGTGGGATGGCAGTTATGTTCAAATATTTAATTACGATCCAACCTCTGGGATTTATGTATGGTAGCGCAGGAGCATTTCTATCTCCTGAGAACTTAGTAGGGCGATCGGGTGCCAAATTTCCTCCAGATGCAGCAACCCTATCAGGATTATTCTTTAGTGCTAATAAGGAGCAAAAATTTGCATCTCATCAAGACCTCACAGAAAACCTCCGTGTAGCAGGACCATTCTGGGCATTTGTAGATGCTGAAGTTGATTTTTATGTTCCGTTACCGCGACATAAAGTGATTGGTGAGGAAGATTACGATGAGTGGATTATCAAGAACTACAAATGGTGCCTGGAATCTCAAAAAGATGGTGTAGAGCAAGAGGATCAGAAGAAAGACGAATCTGAGTATCGTTGGCTGAGGATTGATTACTGGGATCAGCAAGCAAAAGTAATTTACAGAGATCGCAATGCACCAAGTCCTTCAGTTGCCAAGAAATGCTGGGAGTATGTTTCGACACTGCATCCTCAAATGAAAAAGGATGAGCGACATGTCCTTCCAGAAAAAGGACTCTTCCTTGAAAATGCAGTTCAAATGAAAGAAGATACCTGCCTGGTTTACCTCTCAACCTATGCCCTGGAAAGTGGCTGGTATCAGTTTGGTGGAGAGGGACACATGGTTGAAGTCAAAACTATCGAGCTAGGAGAACACAGTAAACTGCTGGAGTGGTTAAGAGAGCCGATTGGAACAGCCTTTGCATTAATTACACCTGGGGTGTGGGGGTCAAACCAACTGTCCTACCGTTACCCTAAGCAGAATGGCTTTGCAGAAGACAATAACAAAATTGCATTGCTGACTGATAAAGCGGTGCCCTATCGCTATCGAGTTGGATATGGCGATAAGAAACAAGAGGATTTTCGTAATCGTGATCCTGGACGCTTATCTCGTGGGAGATATGCAGTGCCTGCGGGCAGTGTATATGCGATGCGGAAACCACTGAATTACACATGGTGGGACTTCCCAAAAGATTGGTTTCCTGAGAAGGGGCTGCTTCAAAAGTTTGGCTGTGGATTATGTTTGCCTGTTCATATCGAAGGAGTTAATGAGTAATGTACAAGAACGCTTATGGGGTGATTGAAACACTAGCTCCTTTGCATATAGGGGCAACGGCTGGTGAGGAGAGTGGAAACTTGAACATGATTTTCCGAGATCAGTTTACGCAAACAGGTATCATTCCCGGTAGCTCAATTCGAGGTCGTTTACGATCTGAAATGCGTTTAGCGCGTCAGCAATACCTGGAACAGGAAATTCATAAGAAGGGGACAAAAATTCCGGAAGATTTTGAGATAGTCAATGCCCAAGGGCAAAAGGAAGCTGTTACCAAATTGAAGTGGCTGGAAAAGACGGCAAACGAGCTTGGTATTTCAGTATCTCCAGAGAAGGATGAGAATCTTTGGTATGGACATGAAGCTCTGGTTGGAGAATCGAACCGTACTACTGAATCTTTAGTAAAGTTTGAATACGCTTCAATTCTCTGGTTGCCTGTATTTTGCCCTGGACAACCTATTGTTTGGGTCACCTGTCCCCGCTGGTTAAAACGCTATAAGAGACTTGCTGGAGATAGAGTAAAAGCAGAGCTATCGAATGTGAAAGTCTACTCAGGATCACAGAAGTTAGATCGAAACAAGCTGTTCTTTAACTTTGGTTTTTTGAC
>JBIKWV010000302.1:0-5924 GCA_044356135.1 Elainellaceae cyanobacterium | reverse complement strand
CCAGCCAGATCGACGCTCCAACGGTGGGTAGCGATAGGAGCAAGAGGCTCCAAACCTGGCGAGTCCAGAGTCCGGCGATCGCATGTCCCGCCAGAATCAGGAAGTTCGTAAAAAAGAAGTACCCTTGCAGCAACAGGCGAAACTGCTCTGGTTCCCATCGCTTCAGGGTGCCATAGATGGCAATAAAGGCACCGTTCACGTTATAAGCACCACCTGCAACTCCGGCAACAAATCCAAAGAGACCCCGCCATCGGTTTGTTTTGATGAGGGGCAGCTTTAAACCCAGCAGGCCATAGGCACCGTAACTAATCAGTAGAATTCCCAGAGCAGCTCGTGCAAGGTGATCTGGTGCAACTTTTAGCAGAGCCAGCCCGAAGGGAATCCCCGCCATTGTCCAGAGGATGAGCGGCAGCGCTGCCCGCCGCTGGAACTGTCGCCATTGATTCGCCAGAATCACCGATGAAATGACGGCGCTGACCAGAGCGACCAGTGGAGATGCGATTTGCAGCCCAACCCAACCTGTGAGCAGCCCCATTGCCACTAGGGCATCGCCAAAGCCGATCGCCGATCGGACAAAAGCGGAGAGGCTAAGGATGGTGATAACGGCGACGATTGTGGGGTCCATTATGCCTTCTCGGCCCTGACCCTGTTCCCCCGCTCCACGAGTCGGACAAATTTCGAGTCTTCGGCGATCTCCTCAAAGTCCAGGTCATTCCGGGCCTCCTCCCGCAGTTGGGGATTCAGGGCGATCGCCCTCCTTAAGTTTTCCACCGCCGGGTCAACGTCCCCTTGCAGGGCATAGCAGGCGGCTTTGTGGTAGAGCGCACTGACATAGTTGGGATTAATCTCCAGCGCTTTGTCAAAGCTCTGGAGGGCTTCCTCATCGCGCCCCAGCTTCACCAGTACATAGCCCCGACGGTCCCAGATTTTGGCAGAATCGGGCTTGAGTTCGGCGGCTTTGCCGTAGGAGGCGACGGCCTCCTCATCGCGCTCCAGTTCCTCCAGCGCCAGTGCCCGGTTCAGCCAGGCAGTGCCGTCGCCAGGGTTCATCTGAACCGCGCGATCGAAGGATTGGAAAGCATTTTCATGCTGTTGCAGATAGCCCATCGCTACACCGCGATCGCACCACACCTGCGCCTGGTTGGCGTCGATCTCCAGGGACTTGTCGTAGGCGGTGACGGCATCGTCGTATTTCTTCAGGCGGGCCAACGTGAGTCCCTGCTGGAACCAGGCGGGGGCATGACCGGGCTGCTGTTCAATCGCTTTGCGGAAGGCATTGAGTGCCCCCTCGAAGCGCTGCATCTTGCGCAGGGATTGGCCACGCAGATACCAGGCATTCGGGAAGATGGGGCGGAACTCCAGCGCTTTGTCAAAGGAGAAAATGGCATCTTCGTAGCGTTCCAGTTCGTCCAGGGCAGTTCCCCGATTCAGCCATACGTCGGCGTTGTCGGGCTGGAGGGCCAGAGCTTCGTCGTACTGGGCGATCGCCTCCTCGAAGCGGCCCCCTGACCGCAGGGCATCGCCCCGGCTGATGTAGTCACCCGTCCGCATGAACAGTTGGGGACGGTTGGAGCGCACCAGGTCGATCTGCTCTGTGAGGGACTGGATACGCTGCTGCACATCGCCCACAAAGGAGTCAGCAAAATGTTCAGGAGCCATGGAGGCGAGTCGGTTCAGGATGGCGTTCTTCTGGATCTGAGCATCGTTTTGCAGGGTGGTCAACTGCGCGGCCAATTCTTCTTCCAAACGCCGCAGGGTTTTCAGGGTCAGGTCACGGCGATCCTCTGCGCCGTTTTGTAGTTCGTTCAGTTGGACAGCGAACTTGCCAGCAACTCGCTCCAGCGCTTCCCGGACGCGATCGCGCTGTACCTGGACTTCGGCCTTCAGCGTACCTAACTGGTTGGCCAGTTCCGCCTCGGATTGTCGCAGCGTAGCGATCAGGCGATCGCGTTCTCCCGCTGCTCCGGCCTCCAGTTCGCCCAGCCGTATCTCAAACTGAGCCTGCAGATTGCGCAACGTTTGCTGGATGGCTTCCTGCTGATTCTGGGTGTCCACCTGGAACTGGCTGAGGCGGCTGGCAATTTGGGTTTCCAGGTTGTCGAGCGATCGCCGGACAGCATCCCGCTCCGACTGGGCACCCGACTGGAGCTGGAGAATTTGCAGGCGAGCCTCACCCTCCAGGCGCTCCAGGGTTTGCCGAATATTCTCACGCTGGTTCTGGGTGGTGGTTTGCAGTGCGGCGATCTGGGTACGGGCCTCCCCCTCCAGCCGCTCCATTGACTGCCGCAGCAGGTCTTTCTGGCCCTGCACCTCGCCCTGGAGCCGGGCCTGCTGGGTCGCAAGCTCCGCTTCCATGCGTTGCAGGCTCTCCAGGATCAGATCGCGACGCTGGTAGGCTCCCGACTGAAGTGCGCCTAGCTGCGTGGCAAAGGCCGCTTCCAGGGTTTCCAGGTTCTTCAGCAGTTCGTCCTTGCGGCGTTGAGCACTGCCCCGGAATTCGGTGAGCTGACCCGCATATTCGTTCTCCAGCCGCTGCAAAATTGCGCCCAGGCTGTCTCTCTGTGCCTGAATCGCTGCTTCTGCCGTTTGGCGCAGGGCCGCCAGTTGGGGAGCCAGGTCGGTTTCAAACTGGCTCAGGGTGGCCAGCACACGATCTTTTTCGCCCCGTGCTTCGCGCTCCAGACTGCCGAGATTGCCAAAAATTTGCTCCCGTTCGGTCTGGACGGTCTCCTGGAGTGCTCTGAGCTGGTCATTGAAGGTGGTTTCGTGCGATCGCGCCCCTGCCTCCAGCGTAGCCAGTTGTGCAGCAAAGTCGCCCCCCAGTCGTTCTAATCGCTGACGGGCTTCCTCCAGTTGCGCTTCCAGTTCCGTTGTCCGCTGATCCTTGAGCTGTGCCAGGTCAGTCACCAGGCGGCCCAGTGCTTCCTTGCGAGTTCTCACGTCTGCCCGAAAATCGTCTGCCTCCTGTCCCAGTTCGTCGGCGATCTCGTCGGCCTCCTTCAGCATTTCCTCCAGATCCCGGTTAGCGCGGGCAATCTGGTTCTCCAGGTCGGTCATCTCGTTGAGCTGTGCCTTGACGATGTCCGCCACTTCCCGGATGACTGCCCGTCGCAGAAACCAGAGTGCGGCGATCGCCCCCAGAATCAGCAGCACCAGTGTCCCCAGCAGCACGTTGAACAACGTTGTCGTCTGGTTAAAGATGCGGTTGGCTTCTGCCTGCACCTGGATCTGTGTCTGTTCCTGCTGCCGGAGTCGCTCCAGTTCGCTGCGCTCCTCGGTGGTCAGCGCCGGAGTAGGGGCAGGAGATTCGATCGGTTCGGGGGACTGGGCACGAACCGGGGTGACCGCGACCAGCAGGGGGAATGCGATCAGACTACTGCGGAGAATCAGGGCGAGAAACTTCGGACTCATGACGATGCCATCACAACTTATCTATTAGTTTAGTTTTTCGCGGGATGTTGTAGTAGACTGACTTGGAGGCAAGCGGATTTTAAATATGCTGCGAAACGCCCTCTGGGAGGGCGTTTCGCAGCATTGTAGAAAAAATAGTCAAAACTCCAGTTAGTAACTCGGCTCATACTCGATCGCCCTCTCCGCTGGTGTCAGCTCATTCCACGCCACATCGCGTCGCAATACCTTGCCGTTGGGGCCAGCGATCAGTTTGGGCAACGTTTGCTGGTCAACCAGTTGCAGGGTACGCATATCGTAGGTGGTGTAGGTCGTGTCTGCGGCTGCGAAGTCCACGTCAATCACCGTCAGGGTTTTGGTTGGGCGCAAATTGCCATTGAGCAAAGGGCGCATTCCCGACCCCAGAATGCCAGCGTGAAGCGTTTGCAAGCGCCCCACATGGCCGGGGTAGTAAGCGTGGTGATGGCCACTGATGTAGGTGTGAACCCGGTGGCGCTCCAGGAGCGATCGCAACTGTTCAGCGTTGTTCAGAAACTCCCCCGGTTCATCGCGTCCTACGGCAACCGCATAGAGTGGCAGATGACCGATGGCAATGCGCAACTTCGCAGCTTGAGCGGCGGGACTGGTCAAACTCCGCTCTGCCCAGGCAATCTGCTCACGGGGAATCTGGGCGGTGGAGGCATCCCACACCAGGTAAAAAATTCCCTTTTGCTGGAAGGAGTAATAGAAAGGAAAGCCCGCCCGATCGACAAAATCCAGACCGGGACTATGGCGCGGATCATTCCAGTAGGCAGCGGCGAGGGTGCGATCGCGCCCAAAGATAAACTGTCCATCTCGTGTTCTGGCCCCTGAAGCATCGTGGTTGCCCAGGGTAAACCCATAGGGAATGCGGAGCCGCCGCAGAGGGGCTGCCACATGACGGTCAAATCCCACCCACATGGCCCGGATCTGCGCCTCGCTGAGGGTGGTCTGCTGTCCGGCCACCATATCCCCTCCACACAACACCAGATCGGGCTGCCAGGTTGGCAGCAGGGCGATCGCCTGGTCTACCTCCGGCTCATAGTCGGTCGAACCGTAGCGGCTGTTGAGATCGCTAATCACGACAATGCGCACGTCCCCCCGACGGGGATTGGGCAGGGCAGGGGTGGTGGCACGGGCACTGACCCCTTGAGGAAACTGAGAAGCGATCGTCCCAACTCCCAGACCGCTCACCGTGCCACCTGCGAGGATCAGCAATTGCCGACGTTTGAGAACCATAGTTGATCTGATACTGCTTGTCCCACACCACCATATAGCAATTCTCGGTGATTGATGAGGAGTGGCGCGGGCACAGCCTGCGCCACTCCTCATCAATCCCATCGGACTGCAATGGCTGGGGATTGTTCCTTAGAAACTGAAAAGTGCTGCGAAACACAACGCATCCGGGTTTTTCTCAAGTTCCAATGGTAGATTGAGTGTCTGGAACGCCTATCCTCCAGCTGCTATGAATCCGGAGCCAACGCCCCCTTCAGAACATCCCCCCTCACCGAAATCGGAGCAGGAGCCACCCGGTAACCTTCCCCCGTCCTCGTCGCCCTCCCTCAGAACGCGGCTGATCCGCACGCTGCGATCCACGAGTCGGGCGCTGGAGCAGACCGCTCAGAAGCTGGAGCAGGCTCCCCCCGACGCTCCCCTCCTGCCTGTTCAGGAAACGCTGGATACGGCAAAGCGCACGGTTGAAAAAACGCAGTCAACACTCCAGCAAATTCCACAAAAGGTTCGTCCGGTGGTGGATCAGGTGGGGCCGCTGTGGCAAAAAATCCGCAACTGGTGGGCCGAGACATTGCCTGTGATCCGCTCGGTGCTGCCGCCTGCGGTGCGCGATCGCTTTTCAGATAGAACGTTGACAGGGGCGATCGCTGGCCTCCTGGTCGTTCTCCTATGGGTCGTTCCAGGTATCTTCTCCGGTAGCAAGTCTCAAAAAATCAGTCAGGCTCCGCGAGACATTGTCCCTCCCCAACTGGTGCCGTCCCCCTCCCCAGTCCCCAGTCCCGCCCAGCCGCTTCCTTCACCCACACCCGAAGCCAGTCCATCCCCCATGCCGTCTCCCGTTGAGATCGCCATCCCCGTTCCCACCGCTTCCCCGGAAGCATCACCTACAGACACTCGCCCACCCGACCCACCCGCTAAACCTGCCCGCAAGACCAAACCACCCAAACTCAACCTCACCCCAGAACAAAAACTGATCACCGCCATCCAGGAACAGGTGGCCGAGATCAGCAATCAGTACAGCAACGGTTTGATTCAATCCATCCAGGCGAACTTTCGCAGTGGCCGCCTGACGGTGAAGGTGGGCGAGGGTTGGTATGAACTGGAGTCAATCCGGCAGGATAGACTCGCCGCAGAAATGCTCCAGCGCACCCAGAAGCTGGACTTCACGAGGCTAGAGATCGTTGATGATAAAGGAGCGATCGTGGCCCGCAGCCCTGTGGTCGGCAAAGGTATGGTGATCCTCCAGCGGGGATCAGGAGAGTCGG
>JBIKWV010000516.1:0-4409 GCA_044356135.1 Elainellaceae cyanobacterium | reverse complement strand
CTTCGCCGCGCCAAACTAAAACTGGTACTTTATTTCGTTGCAAGTCCCTTAGAGGGGGTCAGCAAGACTTGGGTGTACACGGTAGCCCACAGGGACAGAGACGGTTGCGGCAACGAGTAGCGGTTGCGGCGAAAACCGCTGTATCGGATCCCTCCATAACGGAGGGGCGGATATTTCCCTCTCTCACGGGGGGAACCCCCCTCCTGTTGTGAAAGCGCCATCACGCAAGATAGAGGAGGTTTCCTGATAACGCTGTTACAATGCTTTACAGCGCAGCTTTTCTAACCCCGGTATCCCTTTATGCAAACCGTCGAACCGATTCAATCCTCTGCTGCGGATGCAGTTGAAGGCGCAGTTGAGATTGTGCGTGAGACCAATTTCCCCAATCCTGCTCTGAAGTCGGCCCACGATCCGGAGGCACCGCCCCCCATCCGCTACGATCCGGAGGCGATCGCCGACCAGTACCGTCAGCGCCCGCTGCGAGTCTGGGGACGTTTACTCAGCATCATTACGACGTTTGCATTTTTTGGTCTGACGCTGTGGTTGGATCAGCGTACTGGACGGGGACAGTCCAACCAGCGCAACCGCGCCGCTCGACTGCGGGACATTCTGACCAACCTGGGGCCTGCCTATATTAAAGTCGGGCAGGCGCTTTCTACCCGCCCTGACCTGGTTCCTCCCATTTATCTGGACGAGCTGACCCGCTTGCAGGATCAGTTGCCGCCGTTCCCCAACGAGATCGCCTTTCAGTTTATTGAGGAGGAGTTGGGCGATCGACCCGAAGCCGTCTACGCAGAACTGTCTCCCAACCCGATCGCCGCCGCCTCGCTGGGGCAGGTCTACCGGGGCAGGCTGAAGTCCGGTGAGGAGGTGGCCGTCAAGGTGCAGCGCCCCGGTCTGGCGGAAAAGATTACCCTCGACCTTTACATCATGCGGCGGTTGGCGGCCTGGGCAGAGCGCAACCTGAAGCGCGTCCGCAGTGACCTGGTGGGAATTGCTGACGAGTTCGGTGCCCGCATTTTCGAAGAGATGGACTACACCCAGGAGGGGCACAACGCCGAGCGGTTCAAGCAGCTCTATGGCCACATCAAAGACATTTATGTGCCCCAAATCTACTGGGAGTACACGAATCGGCGAGTGCTGACGATGGAGTGGATTAACGGCGTCAAGCTGATCCACCCGGCAGAGATCCGCGACATTGGAGCTGACGCGGCTTACCTGGTGGATGTGGGTGTGCAGTGCTCGTTGCGCCAGTTGCTGGAACACGGTTTCTTCCACGCTGACCCCCACCCTGGTAACCTGCTGGCCACACCCGATGGCAAGCTGGCCTACCTGGACTTTGGCATGATGAGCGAGGTCAAGCCGGCCCAGCGGTATGGCCTGATCGAAGCGGTCGTTCATATGGTGAACCGCGACTTTGAGGGACTGGCAAAGGACTATGTGAAACTGGATTTTCTCACGCCTGACACCGATCTGACGCCGATCATCCCAGCCCTCGGCAGCGTGTTCAATAATGCTCTGGGAGCCAGTGTTGCGGAGCTGAACTTCAAGAGCATCACTGATCAGCTTTCGGAGGTGATGTACGAGTATCCCTTCCGGGTGCCCGCCTACTATGCGCTGATCATTCGATCGCTCGTCACGCTGGAAGGCATCGCTATCAACGTCGATCCCGAATTTAAGGTGCTGAGCAAAGCCTATCCCTACGTAGCAAAACGCCTGCTCACAGACCCCGCCCCCGAACTGCGCGAATCCCTTAAGGATCTGCTGTTTAAAGACGGCAATTTCCGCTGGAACCGTCTGGAAAATCTCCTGCGCAATGCCAAGAACAGCGATGAGTATGACCTGACCCATTCGGTCGATCAGGCGCTGAACTTCCTGTTCTCTGAGCGGGGTGAATTTATTCGGGAGTATCTCGTGGAGGAACTGGTGCGCAGCATCGATACGCTGGGGCAGACGGCATTCCAGCGGGTCAGACAAGCAGTGAGCGATCGCCTCAATCTTTTCAAATCCCCAAGCACACCCACACCCACACCCACTCCGGAGCAATCCGAAACCCTGGAACGGTTCACCCGCATTCTCACCCTGATCCGCGAGACCCCCGGCTTCGACCCGATGCAGATTCTTCCGGTGATTCCCAACCTGCTGTTCCGCCCGGAAGCGCAGCAGATGGGGCAACAGATCATCGGTGGACTGGCGCAGCGGGCAGTGGCACGGTTTATTCGGGAGGTGCTGTTGCAGGAAAACGAGTCAGAGATTGTTGCAGTCAGTACCAGTGGTTCTGTGCCGGGTACCGTTCCGTCGCTGGCGCTTCCCGGTTCTGCTGCGCGTTCCTGATGCCTGAAAACAGTTTTGTGAGTAGCACGGGCTTCGCCCGCGCCACTCACAAAATTAGACTGAATTCCGAAATCGCTGCTGCACCGGGATTTGGATGGCAAACTCTGTTCCGGTTCCAGGTGCTGAAAAACAGTCTATTTTGCCACCATGTTTTTCAGTGATGATTTGATAGCTGATCGCCATCCCCATGCCTGTCCCTTTACCAACAGGCTTTGTTGTAAAGAATGGGTTAAAGATCTGTGTTCGAATCGATTCCGGCATTCCGGTTCCATTGTCAACAATTTCAATCCGGACCCACTGGGAATTCACGACGGAAGTCCGAATTTTGATATGGCTGGGGTGATCTTTGATCTCCTGGGATGTTCTGGTCTCGTTATGTTCCTCAATGGCATCGATCGCATTGGCCAGAATATTCATGAACACCTGGTTCAATTGCCCCCCGTAGCACTCCACCAGAGGTAATGTATCGTAGTCCCGAATCACTTCAATGGCTGGCCGTCCGGTTCTGGCTTTCAGACGATGTTCCAGAATCATTAGAGTGCTGTCAATGCCTTCATGGATGTCGATTGGTTTGAGTTGGGCTTCGTCCATTCGCGAAAAGTTACGGAGCGACAGGACGATCTGACGAATCCGATCCGCACCGACTTTCATAGAAACGAGCAGTTTGGGCAGGTCTTCCTGCAAAAACTCCAGGTCAACCTCCTCGGCTTCCTTCTCAATCTCAGCACCGGGGCTGGGGAACTGCGTCTGATACAGTTGCACAAGCTTCAACAAATTGGAGGCATAGTTCTGGATGTGCGTTAAGTTGCCGTAGATGAAGTTGACTGGATTATTGATTTCATGGGCAACCCCCGCCACCAGTTGCCCCAGAGAAGACATCTTTTCGCTCTGGATGATTTGAAGCTGGCTATTATGCAGCTTTTCTAAAAGCTCTTGTAGTTGAATCGTTTTGTCGCTAAGTTCTTGAGTTCGCTCAGCCACCTTCAGTTCTAATGTTTGACTGTAACTCTGCTGTTCCTCCAGCAGCTGGCTGACAGACACAATCAATTGATTGAAGGACACTGCAAGTGTCCCAATTTCATCTTCGGTGGTGACGGCAGCCCGGAGATCAAAATTGGATTCGTCAAGCGACTGTTGAACGACCTGGGTGAGCGATTGGATCGGACGGGCGATCGCTCGACTGGTGAGGATAAAGAACAGGATGGCGATCGCCACTGACCCGACCATACTCAACCCCACCACCTTCAGGCGCAGGGCATGACTGGTGTTGATTGCAGTCTGTGCCTCTTCAAACTCTTCGTCAGTCCTATCAGCCAGCGGCACCAATTCTTTAGCGAAATCATCGATCTGTTCGCTTAATGCACTTTGCTCCAGTTGAGCCAGGTCTGCCTTGAGGCGGGAGATTTCTGCCGATGTCAGAACGGCAGGGGATAGACGGGCAAAGAGGCGATCGAGGGCCTGGATATAGGCTTCTGGAACACCCTCGTACTTTTCGATAAAAGCATTATTCGCCTCAACTTCACTCTCTTCATCGCTGTCTTCCTGGCCTTCTGTGCCACCCTCGGTTGCCTGGAATTCTTGCCAGCTCTGGCGAAACTGGCGGTAGTACGTCTGCCATTCTGCAACATGCTCCTGCCTTCGACCGGGTTGAGAGAGCAATCGGCTCATCTCCTTTTGGTGGATCAGGGTTTGCAACAGATTCACCCGCAGGTGGACGATCAGGTCAAGTTCCTCCAGCGCGTCCCTGCCCATCATATCTGCCTGTCGCTGTTGTTCGTCGGCTAACACAATCCCCAGCCCGGTGCCAACCAGCGCAACTCCTAGCGATAGCCCATAGCCCCAGGCGATTTTTTGCTGAATCCGCAAGCGACGCAACCAATGTCCAATCTGCCCTTTTTTCACCCGTCCCTCCAGAGAAAATTCCTCTAATTGAAGAGTACCCATAGAAATTGGGTGATCAACAACACAGGGTCTAACAGTGAAGCGGTGCGGCTCCCTATGGTGGAAAGTTGGACTGCTATGGCAAAGACTGACGGAGCAGAAATTCACGAACTGTGGCGTCTTCTGTGAGACCG
>JBIKWV010000301.1:0-5946 GCA_044356135.1 Elainellaceae cyanobacterium | reverse complement strand
CCGCCCGGGCCCCGGCCCGCCCCCCCCCCCCCCCACCACCCGAAAACTGGGATGCATTCCACTGAATGTTAAGTCAACCTGAAAAACCTCTATCCTGCCGTTGAACTCGATAGGATAGAGGTAGGAGCTATTCTGGAAGTTTAAATCCTGGCAGATTTTTTTAAGTTTGATTTTGCGCGGCTCGTCAAAAGTTACCTCAGTGGTTACGAATATTGCGGGTTACGAAGTCCACGTCGAATCGATTATCGACAGCGTTACGCTCATTTCAGTGCATGAATCAAGTGATTGCTAATGTCAACGTAACGTTTCAATTCAATCCCAATTAATTTCCGATTGATGCGTTACAGGTTACTTTCAACGCATTTTTCTGGGATGCATATATTTGCACCCACAGTTGATTCTTGCTCAAGGTTTTCTCGCTCTGCCAGCACAGTCATTTCACTCAGTCCAGGAACACAGCGCCCAAAGCATTCAGAGAGGGCTACATGACACAAACATTTTCGACAATTGACGGAAACGAAGCGGTCGCCCGCGTTGCTTACCGCCTCAACGAAGTCATTGCCATTTATCCCATTACACCTGCATCGCCAATGGGTGAATGGGCAGATACATGGGCATCGGCGGGGCAACCAAACCTGTGGGGAACCGTTCCCTCTGTTGTAGAAATGCAAAGCGAAGCGGGAGCAGCCGGTACGGTTCACGGTGCATTACAGGCAGGATCATTAACGACCACATTTACGGCATCGCAGGGTCTCCTGCTGATGATCCCCAACCTTTATAAGATCGCCGGAGAGTTAACGCCAGCGGTACTGCATGTGGCGGCGCGATCGCTCGCAGCTCAAGGACTTTCAATCTTTGGGGATCATAGCGATATTATGGCTGTCCGGGCCACCGGATGCGCCCTGCTCTGTTCCGCCTCGGTACAGGAAGCGCAGGATATGGCGGCGATCGCCACCCTGGCCAGCTTTAAGTCCCGTATCCCCTTCCTGCACTTCTTCGACGGCTTTCGTACCTCCCACGAAGTCCAAAAAGTCACCTTATTAGAAGACGATCAACTGCGAGCCTACATCCCCGAAGACCTGATCCTGGCTCACCGCGCCCGCGCCATGACCCCCGACAATCCCTTCATTCGCGGCACAGCGCAAAACCCCGATGTCTACTTCCAGGCCAGGGAAACGGTGAATCCCTTCTATGCCGCCTGCCCCGACATCGTGCAGGAGTCGATGGACGAGTTTGCCCGCATTACCGGACGGCAGTATCGCCTCTACGAATATTACGGTGCGCCCGACGCTGAGCGCGTGATTGTTCTGATGGGATCAGGCTGTGAGGCCGCTCATGAAACCGTCGATTACCTGACCAAGCGGGGTGAAAAAGTTGGCGTTCTGAAAGTCCGCCTGTTCCGCCCCTTTGATGTAGAGAAATTCGTGGCGGCGCTGCCCTCGACGGTGAAGGCGATCGCCATTCTCGATCGCAGCAAAGAACCCGGCAGTGCAGGCGAACCGCTGTACCTGGATGTCGTCAACGCCCTGGTGGAATCTGCCACCGCCGGAACCCTGCCTACCCCTTCCATGCCCAAGATTGTCGGTGGCCGATATGGCCTGTCGTCGAAGGAGTTCACCCCGGCAATGATCAAAGGCGTGCTGGATGAATTGACGAAATTCCAGCCGAAAAACCACTTCACCATCGGCATCAACGACGACGTCAGCCACACCTCTCTGGACTACGACCCCACCTTCTCCACTGAACCGGATTCTGTGGTTCGCGCCATCTTCTTCGGCCTCGGTTCCGACGGCACCGTGGGAGCCAACAAGAACTCCATCAAGATCATCGGAGAAGAAACGGACAACTACGCCCAGGGCTATTTCGTCTACGACTCCAAGAAATCGGGTTCCGTCACCGTCTCGCACCTGCGCTTCGGCCCCGATCCCATCCGCTCTACTTACTTAATCAACAGCGCCAACTTTGTAGCCTGCCACCAGTGGGAATTCGTCGATAAATTTGACCTGCTGGAATCTGCGAAACCGGGTGCCGTTCTCTTGCTGAACAGCCGCTTCAGCCCGGAAGAAACCTGGATGCGGCTGCCCCAAACGCTAAAAGACCAGATTGTTGAGAAGGATCTCAAAGTTTACACCATCAACGCGAACCAGGTCGCCCGCGACGCAGGCATGGCTGGACGGATCAACACGGTGATGCAGGTCTGCTTCTTCGCCGTGGCGGGGGTGTTGCCCCGTGAGGAGGCGATCGCCCAGATCAAGAAATCCATCCGCAAAACCTATGGCAAGAAGGGCGAAGAGATCGTCCAGATGAACATGAAAGCGGTAGATGAAACCCTCACCCACCTCTACGAAATCCCCTACAGCGAGTACGCATCGGGTGCAGGACAGGACACCAGCGGCAGCAGTTCGATCAAATTCCCCATCCCCGACGCGGCTCCTCCCTTTGTCCACGATGTCCTGGGCATGATGCTCGCCCGTAAGGGTGACGAATTGCCCGTCAGCGCCCTGCCCTGCGATGGCACCTACCCCAGCGGCACCTCCCAGTGGGAAAAACGCAACATTGCTCAGGAGATCCCTGTATGGGACCCCAATGTCTGCGTCCAGTGTGGCAAGTGCGTCATGGTCTGTCCGCACGCAGTGATTCGCTCTAAGGTCTACGAACCCGGTGAGCTGGAAAATGCCCCAGAAACCTTCAAGAGCACCAACGCCAAAGACCACGACTGGTCAGACCTGAAGTTCACCATCCAGGTGGCCGCTGAGGACTGCACCGGATGCGGCGTCTGTGTGGATGTCTGTCCCGCCAAGAACAAGCTGGAACCCAAGAAGAAAGCCATCAACATGGAAGCCCAGCCGCCGCTGCGGGAACAGGAGCGCGAGAACTGGGATTTCTTTCTGGAACTGCCCAACCCTGATCGAACTCATCTCAACCTGCACAAGATTGCTCAGCAGCAGATGCAGCAGCCACTGTTTGAGTTCTCCGGTGCCTGCGGCGGCTGCGGCGAAACGCCCTATATTAAACTGGCGACTCAGTTGTTTGGCGATCGCATGATGATTGCCAATGCCACCGGGTGTTCCTCCATCTACGGTGGCAACCTGCCCACCACACCGTACACCCACAACGACGAGGGACGCGGCCCCGCCTGGGCCAACTCCCTGTTCGAAGACAACGCCGAATTCGGTCTGGGCTTCCGGGTCTCCATCGACAAACACACCGAGTATGCCCGCGAGCTGCTGCGCGAACTCTCCTCCGGCATGAACGGTAGCGCTCCCATCTCCGTTGAACTGGCGGATGCCATTCTCTCCGCTGACCAGCACGACGAAGCCGACATCTTTGAGCAGCGCGAACAGATTGCCCAACTCAAGCAGGTTCTCGACACCGCTCTGCCATTAACCACCGACCTCAATCTCAAATCCAAACTCCAAAATCTAAAATCGATCGCGGATTACCTGGTCAAGAAGAGCGTCTGGATCGTGGGTGGGGACGGCTGGGCCTATGACATCGGCTACGGCGGTCTGGATCACGTCATGGCCAGCGGTCGCAACGTCAACATTCTGGTGATGGACACCGAGGTCTACTCCAACACCGGAGGCCAGATGTCGAAGGCCACCCCCAGAGGCGCAGTGGCCAAGTTCGCAGCGGGTGGCAAACCTGCACCGAAGAAAGACCTGGGTCTGATGGCGATGACCTACGGCAATGTGTACGTTGCCAGCGTGGCCATGGGTGCCCGCGATGAGCACACGCTAAAAGCCTTCCTGGAAGCTGAGTCCTATGACGGCCCCTCGCTGATCATCGCTTACTCGCACTGCATCGCCCACGGCATCGACATGTCCAAAGGCTTACAGCAGCAAAAAGCCGCCGTTGAGTCTGGACGCTGGTTGCTGTACCGCTATGACCCCCGTCGGGCAGAGCGGGGTGAGAATCCGCTACTGCTGGATTCCAAGTCGCCTAAGATTCCCGTGGAAGCTTCCATGTACTCCGAGAATCGCTTCAAGATGCTGTCGCGCAGCAAGCCTGAAGAAGCGAAAGCCCTGCTGAAGCAGGCTCAAAAGGATGTCAACACACGCTGGCAGATGTATCAATATCTGGCGGCAAGACATCCAGCGGCGACGAATGGAGATAGAAAAGCGAGTGCAGATTCTCCAACTGCGGAGAAGCAGGAAAATACGAACGGGAATCATTCAGCGAATGGTCATGCGAACGGCCATAGTAATGGTCATACGAATAGTCAGGTGAATAATCCCGCAAACGTTTGACCCTACAGTTTGACTGGCGCTCATTCAGCGCCCCAGCCCTCCCCTGAACTACGGTGTACGTGCAATCAACCAGACTACGGCTCGACAACCTGATCCCCCTAAATCCCCCTTAAAAAGGGGGACTTCCGAGCCAATTTCCAAAGGAAAATTAGCTGTGGTTCCGATTCCCCCCTTTTTCCCCCTTGAGGGGGTAGGGGGTGTCAGGGGGGCTAGGGGGGATCAAATCAAGACTGATAAACCCAAATGACTTTGTATGTGCGCCGTAGCTTACTGAGGGAGTTGGTCTTTTTCTCTTCAACAATGAAGCCAACACAAGGAGCAACTATGGACTTAAGAACGACTTATATGGGCCTGGAGCTGCGATCGCCCCTCGTTGTTGGCGCAGCCGCCCCCCTCACGGAAGACCTGGACAACCTGAAGCGGATGGAAGATGCCGGAGCCGCCGCAGTGGTTCTGCACTCCCTGTTTGAGGAGCAGATCCAGCAGGAGATGCGCGAACTGCACCACCACCTGGAATTCGGCACCCACAGCTTTGCCGAAGCGCTCACCTTTTTCCCCGAACCCGATATCTTCCATGTCGGGTCAGAACTCTACCTCAACCACATCCGTAAAGCCAAAGAACTGGTCAATATCCCCATCATCGCCAGCCTTAACGGCAATACGACGGGTGGATGGATCGACTACGCCCGCCAGATAGAACAGGCCGGAGCCGATGCCCTGGAACTGAATATCTATGACATTCCGACGGATATTAATACCACGGGTGCGGAGGTCGAACAGGAGTATCTCGACATTCTGCAAGCGGTTCGTGCTGCGGTGACAATCCCGATCGCCGTCAAACTCAGCCCCTATTTCAGCAACATGGCCAACATGGCCAAACGCCTCTCTGACACTGGAGCCAATGGCTTAGTTCTGTTTAATCGCTTCTACCAGCCCGACATTGACGTAGACGAACTGGAAGTCCGCCCCCACGTCCTGCTCAGCACCCCCCAGGACATGCGCCTTCCTATGCGCTGGATCGCCATCCTCTATGGCAGAATTAACGCTGACTTTGCCGCCACCAGCGGGGTTCACCGCGCTACGGACGCCGTGCGGATGCTGATGGCGGGCGCAAAAATTACCGAACTGGTGAGCGTTCTCCTGCGCCACGGGATTGACCATCTGCGCGATGTGGAGATGGATCTGGCGCAGTGGCTGGAGGAACACGAATACGAATCCGTCCAGCAGCTCCAGGGAACCATGAGCCAGCTCAAGTGTCCCAATCCAACAGAGTTCGAGCGGGCGCAGTACATGAAGGCCGTCCAGACCTTCCATCCCAACTGGATGCCCGTGTTCGAGCACTCGTAGGGTAAGGCATCGAAACACGCTCAGACCTCCGAGGTTTTTGAAAACCTCGGAGGTCTTGCTTTAGATCTGTGGTTCTCCCACATTCGGTAGATCAAAGAGTCGCTGAACTGCAAGCCGAAATCCGGGAATTACGTCTTCCCCATCCAACTCATCATCAATCAGCAACCGCTGCAACTTCAGACCATCCTTCAGACGATAAACGTCGATTGCCTGGATGACCGGATGAATCACCCACACCAGACGAACGCCCGATCGCTGGTATTGCATCACTTTACGGTCGATATCTGATACATCATCTCCGCGAGACAGCACCTCAACCGCCAGATCAGGCGCAAAATCCGCATTCAAG
>JBIKWV010000300.1:0-5948 GCA_044356135.1 Elainellaceae cyanobacterium | reverse complement strand
TTTCAAGAATATTTTACGGCTCGTAAAATTGTTGCCAGTCATAATCTGAGGGCGTTAGAGCAAGCCCTGGAGGGATTGGTCAGCCACATTACCGACCCTCACTGGCGGGAAGTTTTTCTATTAACGGTGGCGATGCTCCGCAGCGCCGATTCGCTGGTGCAGGTGATGAAGCAGGAAATTGATGCTCTGGTTTCTCACGATCCCTACCTACAAGAATTTTTGATGTGGGCGAATCAAAAATCTCAAGCGATTCCCTCCCAGCCTAAAGTTGCAACAACGCGAGCGTTTTACCTTGCCCTTGCCCAGCCGTCCCCGACAGCGAATACTTTCGCCTTAGCCAGTACCCTTGATCAAGGAATCGTTTTAGATGCGGCATTGGAGAATTTGCTGCTGGAGTTTGCGACCGATCACAACCAGGATTTTGCCTATGTCAATGCTTGTACTGGAGTTTTGACTATTTTTTCTACAATGCCGCGAAACGCTCTCTGCGAGAGCGTTTCGCGGCATATTTAATTCCAGCGCCGATTTTCTCCAAAACGCTGACTGCGTCAGCGTTTTGGAGAAAATCGGCGCAATTTAGTCAAAAGTCCAGGCTTGTAGTGAGGCGCTCAATAATATCCTGGTTATGGTTCTGGATGCGGGATTTTATAAGTCTCTGCAACAATTAAAAGACCAATTGCCTCCTCCCTATCAAAGTCGGGAACGACTACAAAACTGGTGGGAGAAAAATTATACTGCCTGGGTAGAGCAGGTCAGAGCCACGATCGCCCGTTACCGCGATATCCATCACCCCTGGCAATTTACCCCTGAGCAGCAGCAAGTATTACAACGCTATTATGATGCCAATCAACTCCTGGTTGATTGCCTGAATAGCAATTGTGAGGTGACAGACGCCATTCGGCAAGAAATCGAAGCCACGTTGCTGCTGCCCCAGAAGGAACTGGAGGAGCGGGAATGGCAGGGAGATTGATTCAATCCCTGCACCCCGTACCTCACCAATACGAAAAGTGCTGAAATCAATTCAACCATGAAATCAAACATCAGTCTGTTATGGTTTTTGTAGATGCAAAGTACTGGCTAAAGTCAAGCCGAGATACTGAATCTTAAAAAATCAACTGCACTACAGCCTTCATAAATAGGATGTGAACAGGGGGCGTGGGGGCGGTGCCCCCACACAGGGGTGGAACCCCTGCACCCCGTTCATATCCTGCAAAGGATGGCTATAACCGTGCATTAAAATCCTTAAGGAACTTATCCATGAGTATTATCAAGAAATTAATTGTAAATGCGGATGCAGAATCTCGCTATCTTACACCCGGAGAGATGGATCAGATCAAAGACTTTGTGATGAGCAGCGATCGCCGCTTGCGGTTGGTCAAAGTCTTGTCTGACGGTCGTGAGCGTATTGTGAAGCAAGCTGCCAGTCAATTGTTTCAGCGCCGACCCGACCTGGTTTCCCCCGGTGGGAATGCCTACGGCGAAGACATGACCGCAACCTGTCTGCGGGATATGGATTACTACCTTCGCCTGATAACCTACAGCGTAGCAGCAGGAGAAACAACACCCCTTGAGGAGATTGGTCTGATTGGAGTGCGCCAGATGTATAATTCCCTGGGAACTCCTATCAATGCAGTTGCGGCAGGGGTGCAAGCGATGAAAGATCTCACCACGACACTCATGTCAGGGGAAGATGCAAGGGAAGTTGGAGCTTATTTCGACTATTTGATTAGTGGCCTTTCGTAAGGCATTGCTTTTTTCTTGCGTTTTGCAACGTATTCAATCAATTCATCTATAGCAATTGAGGTTTTGGTGAGGACGGGTTGCAGGGGATTCGTCGTGAGCGATCAGCGTTCGACTGATCTCACGACGAAGTCCGGACGGTGAATCCCCCACGCGGGGGGACACCCCTGCCCCCTCAAGGGGGAATCGCCCCTGCACTCCCGCACCGCATCAGCGCAAAAAACACCATGAAGGAATTTATATAGATACAAGCTTTTTCTTGCCAAAAATCAAGTTTTGTGTCGAAATCAATCTACTCATCCAGGAAATCAAGCGCGAACCATTCAAAGTGGAAATAGTTGATTTCATCGTGCCTGGTGCAGCAAAACAAAAGTTTTGCAAGGGGTGAAGGGCTTCCCCCCCAAGAAGGGGGGGAAGCCCCCAAACCCCCATGTTGCAGAACTTATTGTTCACAACACTAGTGGGTCATTTGCCCTGAATATCAGGATTCGCCATCGTTCGGCTCCATTCCAGCGATCGCGCCTCCTAAATCCCCCAATTCTGGGGGACTTTGAACGGTTCAATTCCTTGTGAAACAGTCCTTTAGAGGTCGGTTCCCCCCAGAACTCCCCCTTGAGGGGGTAGGGAGTGTCTGGGGGGCTAGGGGGGCGGGGCGGCAGACATCGGGTGCAAATGGCGATGTCCATACCAAATGACCCACTAGTCCGGTATTTGTCACACCATCCTCAATCAGAGTGAGTCACATTAGCAAGTTTTCCCCGACTGTTTCTTCCACTTGAAATTCTCAGAGTTATCCCTATGTTGAGCAAAATGTTGAGCAAAAATGACACCAATGAATTCCTGTTGAATTCTAGAATGCTCGAAGATGCTCAAATTCTTCTGGTGGACAACGACCGTGACAGCAGGGAGCTATATACCTTTTTGCTAGAAGAACAGGGTGCAAAGATGAAAGCCTGTGAATCGATCCAGGTCGCATTCGATTTTCTAGATGAAAATACTCCGCATCTTTTGATTTGTGAGATAAGATTTCTGGGCGAAAGTGTTTTACCACTGATTCGACGAGTCAAATCCCTGGAATTCAACCAAGGCAGCTCGATTCCCATTCTGGTCATTTCAACTTGTGCCTCAGTCAACCTGGCGCAACAGTTGTCGGTAAAAGTGGAAGGGTACTTACGCAAGCCGATTGACCCTGACGATTTCTTGAATCAAGTCAAGAACCTGGCACGCTTGTCAAAAACCATCTACCCATCTAGCCTTCAAGCCTGGATGTTCAAACAGAATCCAGTCAACCGATTGTCTTGTGGTGCTGGAGCGAACTGAATCTATGCCGCGAGACCTCTCCTCATTTTGGCATCTACCTGCTGCACAGGTCTTAGATCAGCTTAAGAGTAGTCCCCAGGGTTTGAGTCAAGCGGAGGCGCAGCAACGGCTGACCCAATACGGTGCCAACAGTCTGAAGCAGAAACGGCAATCTCACACGCTGGTTCTGTTGCTCAACCAGTTTAAGAGTCCGATTATCTTGATTTTGATAGCGGCGGCAATTCTCTCTAGTTTCCTGGGAGATGCCCTGGATGCGGTGATTATTTTGGCGATCGTGCTGGTCAGTGGACTACTGGGGTTCTGGCAGGAACGGGGCGCAGCCGATGCCATCCAAAAGCTGCTGGCGCTGGTAGAGATAAAAGCGCGGATTTTACGGGAGGGGCAGCTTCTGGACGTTGCGATCGCTGACGTAGTGCCTGGAGATGTCGTGCAAGTCTCGGCAGGCGACAGCATTCCCGGTGATTGTTTGATTTTAGAGTCCCAAATGCTGTCGGTGGATGAAGCCACCCTCACCGGAGAAACCTACCCGGTGTCTAAAGAAGTGGGGGTGTTGCCGCTGGAGACGGGATTGAGCCAGCGCACCAATAGCCTGATGATGGGCACTCATGTGGTGAGTGGCAGTGCTCAGGCGGTCGTGGTACACACGGGCAAACTGACTGAGTTTGGCAAGGTATCGGAGCGATTGAAATTTAGACCGCCAGAAACTGAGTTCGAAAGCGGTATTCGCAAGTTTGGCTACTTTCTGGTGGAAGTGACGTTGATTCTGGTCGTGCTAATTTTTGCAGCCAACGTCTATTTACAGCGCCCGATGTTGGACTCGTTTTTGTTCTCGCTAGCATTAGCAGTCGGATTGACGCCGCAATTGTTGCCCGCGATCGTCAGCATTAATCTGTCCCACGGAGCCAAGCAGATGGCAACCCGGCAGGTGATTGTCAAACGCTTACCCGCCATTGAAAACTTTGGCAGCATGAATGTGCTGTGTTCGGACAAGACTGGTACGCTGACCGACGGGACGGTACGAATTCGCTCAGCCTTGGATATGAATGGCAGCGAAAGTCAGCGGGTTCTGTTTTTTGCTTACTTAAATGCAGCGACTGAATCGGGCTATGTTAATCCGATCGATGAAGCGATTCGCACCCATCAAACCTTTGACATTTCTGCCTACCAAAAGCTTGGGGAGATTCCCTACGATTTCAACCGCAAGCGTCTCAGTATCTTGTTTGCTAAGGATGGCGATCGCCTTCTGGTAACAAAGGGATCGCTCACCAGTATTTTGGATATTTGCTCATCGGTAGAGCAATCGGATGGCGCAACTGTGGATCTGGAACCGCTGCGATCGCAGATTCAACAGCGGGCTGAGACGCTGGGAAGTGAAGGCTCCCGCATTTTAGGGGTTGCCTATCGCAGCCTGACGACAGACGAACTTAGTATCCAGGATGAAACAAACCTCACTTTTCTGGGCTATCTCGCCCTTTATGATCCGCCAAAGTCAGATATTAAAGGTACGATCGCGGATTTAGCAGAGTTGGGGGTAACCCTCAAGATGATTACAGGGGATAGTCACGCGGTTGCTGCCAGCATTGCCCAGCAGGTGGGATTGCTAAAGACTTCGATCTTGACAGGTTCCGCACTCCAAAAATTGAGCGATGATGCCCTGCTGCATCAGGTGAATCAGGTGAATGTGTTTGCAGAAGTGGAGCCGAACCAGAAAGAACGGATTATTGTGGCGCTCAAAAAAGCCGGAAATGTCGTTGGCTACATGGGCGATGGCATTAATGACGCTTCAGCCCTCTATGCAGCAGATGTGGGTATTTCAGTTGATACAGCGGTCGATGTAGCAAAGGAAGCGGCTGACATTGTGCTGATGCAGAAAGACTTGGATGTTTTGCTCGGCGGGATAAAGTCTGGACGAACGACCTTTGCGAATACCCTCAAGTATGTGTTTATGGCAACCAGTGCCAATTTCGGCAATATGTTTAGCATGGCGGGTGTTTCGCTAATGCTGCCGTTTCTCCCCCTGCTGCCCAAGCAGATCTTGCTCACCAACCTGTTCACCGATTTTCCAGAGATGACGATCGCTACCGATCGCGTCGATCGAGAGCAAGTGACCCAACCCCACCGTTGGGATATTCACTTCATCCGCAACTTTATGCTGGTGTTTGGGTTACTGAGTTCGGTATTTGATTACCTCACCTTTGCCGCCTTACTGCTACTGCTCCACGCTGATCCCACCCAGTTCAGAACGGGCTGGTTTATGGAATCGGTGATTTCAGCATCAATGATTGTGCTGGTGATTCGCACCCACCAATCTATTTTTCGCAGTAAACCCAGCCCCTATTTGTTCTGGACGACGATGGCGATCGCCATTGTTACGGTGATTCTTCCTTATACCCCGCTTGCAGATCTCCTGGGGTTCCAACCCTTACCGATAGATTTTCTTTTGGTGCTTGCAGCCATTGTCGGGATTTATATCCTCTCAGCCGAAACTGTCAAGCGAGTGTTTTATCAGCAGAAAGGCAAACTGTGGTCAAATCAAAGATGAGGTGTAGAAGGTAAAATCTAATATAGCGCTTCGCGCTGATATAGAACCAAAGGTTTTGTTAAGAGCCGCGCTCAGCGCGGTTCTTAACAAAATCTTTGTACCACACGCGCTTGCAAAGCGCTGTATATGAAGTCAGATTTTCAGGTGAAAGCGTTATCCCACTGATCCAACAGGTGAGATCTATCGCGCAAGATAGGCATAAAATGAACTACCCCACCGCGTCGGCGGATGGGGTTTCATACCCCAATTCCACCTTGCGCTGAGATTTCTGACGCTTCCTCGCCCCAAGTTGCCGCATACTTCCGCATGAGGTAGTGCTTGACGGCTCTGCGTCTATCGAGGCTCG
>JBIKWV010000299.1:0-5956 GCA_044356135.1 Elainellaceae cyanobacterium | reverse complement strand
GCTCAGAGTATACCGTTGAATTCTTGCAGAAGCTAAAGGTTGAAATTGTCGTAGAAGACGACCAGGTAGATATGGTGGTCGAGAAGGTCATCTCTGCTGCCCGCACCGGAGAAATCGGCGACGGCAAGATCTTCATCAGCCCAGTCGAGCGGATTGTTCGCATTCGAACTGGCGAAACGAATATCGAGGCGATCTAACTTACTGGAGTTTTGACTATTTTTTCTACAATGCCGCGAAACGCTCTCCTGGAGAGCGTTTCGCGGCAAATTTAATTTTCGCGCTGATTTTCTGAAAATCGGCGCGATTGAGTCAAAAGCCCAGTTGCTCTAACTGCGGGAGCAACTGTTCAAAGGCGATCCCCCGATGGCTGATGCGGTGCTTTACCTCAGCAGGCATTTCTGCGAAGGTCATTCCCTGCGCGGGGACCAAGAAGATGGGATCATAGCCGAATCCTCCTGCCCCGAAGGGTTCCTGAGCGATCTCTCCAGGGCAGACTCCCTCGGTTTGCAGCACGATCGCCCCATCGGGATCTGCCACCGCGATCGCACAGACAAACTGTCCCCTACGGTTGGGTTCTCCTCGCAGTGCCGCCAGCAGTTTTTCTACGCGCTCCTGGTCTGTTCGACCAAAGCGAGCAGAATAGAGTCCGGGTGCCCCCCCCAGCGCATCTACCATGAGGCCAGAGTCGTCGGCGATCGCCCATTGCCTCATTACCTTTGCCACCTGGGAGGCTTTGAGGCAGGCGTTCTCCATAAAGGTGGTGCCCGTCTCTTCAATGTCCAGTGCTTCCGGTTTCAGCACCAGATTCCAGTCGTCCCCCACCAGGTACGCCTGAAATTCCTTGAGTTTGCCGGGGTTGCTGGTAGCAAGAACGAGCGATCGCATAGATATCTTCCGTGACGTTAGATCGAAGTTGCCCACTGATTGGCCCACTGCAAGTTGCGCTCTACGGCTTCTGGGGTGCCGGCCTCAGAGTAGAGACGCAGCACGGGTTCAGTGCCGCTAAAGCGAATCAGCAGCCAGCTCTGATCCGCCAGACGGAATTTGTACCCGTCCACAGGATTGCAGTCAATCACCTGCTGGTCGGCGATCGTCTCTGGAGGGTGATGCTGCAACTGCTCCAGCAGGCGCGATCGCACCTCCATACTGGCCAGTGGCAGGTCAATCCGATCATAGGCCGACGAGAATCCAGTTTTTTCCTGAAGATCCTGGTAAAGCTGGCTCAGATCCTTTTCCGACTGCACCACCGCCTCTAGAACGTATAGCGCCGATAGCAGGGCATCCCGCTCAGGGATATGGTTGCCGTAGCCGATGCCGCCCGATTCTTCACCGCCGAGGAACACCTGGGATTCCAGCATCCGATCGGCGATGTACTTGTACCCAATAGGGGTTTCATGCACCGGAAGATTGTAGAGTTGGGCCACCAGGGGCATCAGGTCGGAACCGCTCACCGTTTTGACAATCTCTCCGGCAAAGCCCCGATGAATCGCCAGATGTTGAATCAGCACCGGGATCAGCACCTGGGAGCTAAGGAAATTTCCCTGACCATCGACGGCGGCAATCCGATCACTGTCTCCATCAAACACCAACCCGACAACCAACTGATCGGGGGTGGGACGCTGATAGGACTGAATTGTCGAAAGCAGTTCGGGCAGATAACGGGGCAGTGGTTCCGGGGCACCCCCGCCAAACAGGGGATCTGTATTTCCATTCAGCTCATGAATCGGTGTGCCCAGCAGGCGCTCCAATCCCGTCGCCGCAGCTCCGTGCATCACGTCTGCAAACACCGCCAGTTTGCCGCTGGTGATCGCCTCTTGCAACTGGGTGATATCGACCTTAGAGCGCAGTTCCTGACAGTAGCTCTCCCAGGGGTCAAAGTGATTCAGGCTGCCCGGTGTAGCTGCAGGCAGTGCTTTCTCCAGAGATGCCTCAATGATCTGGGTGACTTCTGGCGGCACCGACCCCCCGAAGCCCCCCTTCACCTTCAGACCTGAATAGGCAGCGGGATTGTGGCTGGCGGTGATCACGATCGCCCCCAACGCCTGTTTCTGCTTGGCGGCCCAGCTAAAGGCCGGAGTGGGCGCATAACCTTCCGACAGCAGCACATCGAATCCGGCTGCCTGGATCGACTCAGCCGCTGCCTGGGCAAATTCTGGAGACAGAAAGCGGCGATCGTACCCCACAATCACTGTACGGCTCTCGCCACCGTAGAACTGCTGAAGGGCGATCGCGGCGCGGGGAGCCACCTGCACGACTCGTTCTACCGTAAAGTCGGCGGCAATCATGCCACGCCAACCATCAGTTCCGAAGGAAATTGGTTTTTTGGCAAAGGAAACGGGGGAAAGCGATGCTGCCATAGCAAAGAATGGGATAAGGGTGCAGAAGAGGTTCGTCTGAGTGTCGCCTGGGATCGACGCTCACATTTTAGACGTTGTCCATTGGAGTGAAAATGTTTCTTTTGCAAAGAGTTCGTATTTTTTTTTCATAAAACTTTAACGTAATCTCGTCCCTGTCGCTTGGCCTCATATAGCGCCTTATCGGAGCGGTCAAACACTTCCCATGCGCTACTGTCCTGCCGCAGATCCTGCTGCGCCACCCCAAAACTGGCAGTGATTTCTACGGTTCCTGATGCAGTCTTGATCGGGGTGCTACGAATGCTGTAGCGCAGTCGTTCTGCAACGCTCACCGCTTTGTCCAGGTCAGTATCCGGCAGAATCACCACAAATTCCTCGCCGCCGTAGCGATAGGCCGGAGTTTCACGCCGGAGCTGCTGTGTGAAACGATGTGCCAGCCGTTGCAGCACCTCATCGCCGACCAGGTGCCCATAGGTATCGTTGACCAGCTTGAAATAGTCAATGTCACACAGAATGATGCTGAAGGGCTGCTGACTGTTCCATCGGGTCAGGCTGCTGAGATGCTCCAACTGTCGCTCCAGAGCGCGACGATTCATCAGATGGGTCAGCTCGTCGCGGCCAATCTCCTGCTGGAGCGTGCGATTCTGCAACTGCAATGCCTCCTTGCGATTCCAGAGACTCTGGTAGTTCTGGGCATTGGTGAGGGCGATCGCCGCATGGTCAGCCACCTGCCGCACCGTTTGTAACTCGTCCAGGGAATAGTACTGTTCTATTTCATAGGACAACAAACACACAGCCCCCAAAAACTCAGCCTGCACAAACAGCGGGATCAGCAGCGCCGAGGCCGCTCCCAATTCCTGCAAACAGGGATGAAAGGGTTCCAGTTCCGATTCACTGCGGGCAATCCGCAGGTAGGAGGCCCCCTCCTCCAGAAATGACTCAATCACGGCCTGCCAGGTCGATCGCTCCAGTTGCCGCCGCTCAAGTGGGGGCAGCGAACGATCGGGATAGTCCCACACTGCCATGACAGCAGCGGGATCGTCTCGTAGATTCACCAGAATACAGCGATCGCACCCCAATCCCTGCCCCAGTTCTGCGACAATGCGCTCCACAATTTCATCGGGGTTGAGACTGGAGTTGAGCAGGTGGGCAATGCGTCCGACCAGCGCCGCCTGGTGTCGGGACTGCTCCAACCATTGCCGCCAGAACAGGGCGCTGTAGGCTAATCCCAACTGGCTGGAAATTATCTCGATCGCCTCCAGCTCATCCTCCTGCCAATCTCGAATTCGTTTTGAGTAGAGGGGGGCAGAATCGTTGGCCTTTGTCTCTGCATCCGGGGTGCCCTCGGAGAGGTTGAGAAGCTCTGGCCGCTTAAGTTGGATCACCAGTTGAAGCGCGCTCACCGACCCGCCTCTGGTAGGATTGCCCTCCAGGGTTCGATACACCACTGGAGCAATCAAGTCTCCCGTCTCCAGTTGACCCATCTGGGGGTGGGCAACCTGTTCTAACAGCCAGACGGGGGGCTGTGGCACTGCATTGATCTCTACTGAAGGCACGGCACCCTGATCAGCACTGGCCCGGTATGTGCGGGGGACAGCCCCCCGCTCCAGCCCTGCCCAGATCCAACAGGTTGTGCCATAGGCGATCGCGATCGCCCCGGTGACCTGCCGCAGCAGCAGATCCACCGAGTCTAAGTTAAAGACCGCTTCCCCAATATAGGGGTAGACCGACTTCCAAATTGAATTCATAACCTGCTGCCTGGGGCACATCTGCTGGCAACCGTTTTGTATTCTGCCTTACGCACCCTCCAGGACAGCCGACGGGCATCCGACGGCCCCATAGTACTTCCACCTTAAACGGTCAGTTCTATTATCCACCTAAAAACGGGAACCGCTTTTTTTCTGCTCCAGCGTCTGTGTCCTGTTTCCCTTTGGGTTTCATGTTGTTGAGCGACTCTGATGCGGCCTGCCTCAAAATCTTCTGGATTTCATCCGGTGTCAGATCTTTAGGGGGAGCTTCTGGTTTTACGGGGGTGCTCTGACGGGGTCTGTCGGTCCAACCACACTGCATACACACCTGCCGCCCTGACGACTTCAGTGGCGGAGCCAGCCTGCGACTACACTTTGGACAAGATTCTAACGGCATATCCTTCTATTCGGGTCGAGTAACATTTGGGTCAAGCAACAGGTCAACGGACGGTTTCTCCGAAGTTTCCCTGAGGAGAATCGCAGAAAACGAGATGAGATGAAGCAGGCGTTATCGCTGCCGAAACCAGGATTGGAGCAGCACCCGTGCCGACACATAGAGCGGAAATTGGTAATGCTCAGCCAGTAGCCAGAGTACCATGCACCCATGAATCACAAACGTACATCCCACCCACACAGATGGGAACCACGACCAGGGGCTTCCGGGTAGTGGAGGAAAGGTATACATCGCAAGCCAGACCAGCATTCCTGGCAAGACTATCATAGCGCCACTCACCAGCCAGATCAGTACCGTCAGGTTGGCGTCGCTCTGATAAACGCTCTGCCAGTTGCGCCCATTCCAGCGCCATGACATGGGCTGAGAGCTATCAACCACCTGCACCAGTTGTTCCTTCAGATTGGCGGTAAAAATGTGACGGCAGAAGTTGCAGGCAAAGGCGTCCATCAGCGTCAGGGATTCGATTTGCCCGTGGCGGCACACCGGACAGACGTAGCGGCTGTCAAAGCTCAGCGTTTGTGGTAGAGATTGCCGGGGTGTTTGCTTTCCAATTCCCCGCAGGGAGGTGCGTCCCGTTCGCTGAACCGCATCTGAGTCTGGTGCTGTCGTCATGGTTAAAATCCTACCCTTGAACCAATTTCTGACCTGTTGACTCCTAACTCGCATCTCAGAAAACAACGGGAGCGGCACTCAGTTACCTGTTCAAGCGTTGCTTTCCACCATTCTAACGACCTCCACCCCGTCTTGCTCCAGTACAACGCGGGGTTCTCCACCGCCCATATCGACCCGTTTGACGAGAACACGTCCTCCAGCGAGGCGATCGCCCACACTGACATAGCGAGAGCTGCCCTCATTGGGTACCTGCACAATAATATTGACCCGGTTTCCCACCTGCACCACCCCATTAATCGTAATGGCCCGTGCCAGACTCAGCGGAGCCGGAGCGGCAGCCGGGGCGTTAGGAGCCGCAGGCACTCGCACCTGGGGCGGCTGCGGGACGGGTTGTGCCGTCACGCCGACGGGCGGTAGGAAGGTGGAGGAAGGTGGCGCGGGGAGGAGCGGTGGCGACGGTGGTTGGACAGCTTGGGCAGGGGCAATGGATACGACCACTGGCCCACCCAGAACCGGGGAGAAGGGATCGCGGCGACCTGCATTGACCTGGGGCAATCGCTGGAGTGCCGTTGTTGCAGGGATCAAATTGGGTGGCGCAGGCAATGACTGCACAGGCGCTTCTTTGGGAACGGGCACCAGGGGCAATGATGACCCCGGTGCGGCGGCAGGCGCTGGGTTCTGGGGAGAAGCCGCCACCGTCGGACTGGCGGGGCTGGTGGGCTGTGATTCGGTCGCCACTGGCTCACCTGAACAACCGCCCACCATCAGGACTAAGCCCACAACTCCCG
>JBIKWV010000298.1:0-5959 GCA_044356135.1 Elainellaceae cyanobacterium | reverse complement strand
AATCGGGTTTTGCTATAGGCTAACCTGAGAGTTCCTAAAGAGACTGGGAATACTGACAGTAAGGGCGTTCAAGCAGTGCCTTCTGTCCGGGTTTTTGTGGCGGAGTTTATGTGGCAAAGGATTAAAAATCTATTCCTCAGCTTCAGAGCCTATGGGGTACTGAGTCCAGACCTGAGGGTACGGCGACAGGTCAACCACAGACTGTGCGATCGCCCCAGGCTCACCTTCCAGCAATGGTTTGACCAGTACTGGAAGCCGATGGGTATTGCGCCAGCGATCGCACAGTTTGCCTACACTCGCTTTGAGAAATACTCTGGCCTGAGCTTTTCCCATGTGCTACCAGAGGATCGTCTGGAGGAATTGCAGTGGACGCGGGTGTGCTGGTATGACTGGGAGATGACTCTCTGCGACGATTTTCTACAGGTTTTCGGGGTAGACGTGAGCGATGAAATCGAGGATACCCCCATCGATCGAATTAGCGATCTGGTGAGGTTATTGAATCAGCAGGCGGCACTGGCCAGAAAAGTCTAAGAACCCCCATACTGATCCAACACAGCTCAACTGGGGCAGTAGCTTTGTGGGGTGGGCATCTTGCCCGCCCAAATCACTGGACGGGCAAGATGCCCACCCCATCCTGAATGAATACTTGGCTGTGCTTCACCATCACAAATGGGAAAAACAAGATATGGCTTTTGTTAGAGGTGGGTAATGGCTCCAGTGTCTAGCGTGGAGGGAAACAAGGCTAGGGAAAATCACCATGAATCCCGTTCTTCGATTACTGGTCATCACACTGCTGCTACTGTTTGCGATCGCTCCCTTCGCTGGCTTAGCCCCGCTACCGCTCGTCATGCTGGCTGCAGGCGCTGTATGGATTGCGAGTGACTGGCTGCGGACGCTACAGGGCAAAAACCCCGCTCCAGAAAACGACGAGGGCGAGACAGTCAATCCCTCCTGAAGGCGCTGCTCCGACTTCCCCTATTTTTTGATACAAGAGTAGAGGGCCAACAAGGGGAATCGGAATGGTAAAGTCCTTCAAAGATATCAACCTTGCAGAATTTATTGATCACACGCTGCTGACTCCGATCGCGCCTCCGGAGGTAGTACAGCGCTGGTGCGAGGAGGCCGATCGGTTTAAATTTGCGGCGGTGTGCGTATATCCCACTCATGTCCCACTGGTGGTTGAGCTGTTGCAGAACAAAACCCCCAAGGTTTGCACCGTCATTGGTTTCTCAGCGGGGGCAACCACCTCGGCGGTAAAGCTGTATGAGGCACAGGAAGCTGTCGAAAACGGCGCAACTGAATTAGACGTAGTCATCAATCTCACCTGGCTCCGGACGGGGAAAACTGACGCGCTGCACCGGGAACTGGCGGAAATCGTCGAGTCTACCGGGCAAACGGTGAAGGCCATTATCGAGACAGGGCTGCTGACCGACGACGAAAAGCGAGTGGCCACCGATGTCTGTATGGATGCAGGAGTCAGCTACATCAAGACCAGCACCGGATGGAATGGTGGCGCAACGGTTGAGGATATTCGTCTATTAAAAGAGGTGACGCGGGGACGAGTGGGCATCAAAGCATCGGGTGGCATTCGCACAGTAGAACAGGCGCTCGCCCTGGTTCAGGTAGGCGCAACCCGGTTGGGTACCTCCCGTGGCGTAGACCTGATGCGGCAGCTTGCGGAGGCAGACATTGAACCAGAGGCAGTTTCTGAGGTGAGTTGACCCCTACCCTCCGTGCTGCTCGTTTATCCTATTCAACATGACTTCCTATAAGGCCACCGGAATTACCCTCAAAGCCATCCCGATGGGCGAAAGCGATCGCCTCCTGACTGTGTTGACGAGAGAACATGGGCTGATTCGGGCGGTGGCACCGGGGGCACGCAAGCACCAATCCACCCTGCGCGGACGGAGTGGCATGTTTGTGGTCAACAATCTGCTGGTGGTGAAGGGGCGATCGCTCGACAAAATGATTCAGGCAGAAGGGGTCGAATCGTTTCCCGGCCTCAGCCAGGATCTGCGAAAGCTCACCGCCGCCCAGTATCTAGCAGAACTGGTGCTGTGTCAGGCGCTGAGCGATCAGCCGCAAGAAGAACTGTTTCAGACCCTCCGGGATGCCCTGCATCGGTTAGAAACATTCCCTGCCGATACGGCGCTCTCCTGCCTGACCCATACAACATTTCAACTGCTGCGACTGGCGGGTGTTGCACCCCAGGTGCAACGCTGCTGCATTTCCCGTGAGGATCTGTTACCCGACTGGTCTTCACCTGAGTGGCGAGTCGGATTCCACGCGGGAGCGGGTGGCACCGTTCGCCTGGAGGAACTGGAGCGTCTGGATACAAAGAAAGTCTCACCTTCTGAAGGAGATTCTTCCAGTTCTGTACCGCAGTACCGGAATTTAGCGGAGAATAGGGAGGGGTATGCTGAGGCACTCATTCCCGATGCGGGTCGTCCCCCCACCCCTGCGAATCGCTCAGTGAGTCGTCATCACCGCAAAAAGCTGGAGCCTGGGTTTCGACTCAATGCTCTGGAACTGGCGGCGCTCCAGCGGATTTCTCAACCGGAGCCGCTCCAGGATAGCGTGTGGGTTCCCCCCAAAAACCAGCAACCATCGGATGACGTATGGCGATCGCTCGAACGGATTCTCCGCCACTATGCCCAGTACCATTTTGAGCAACCGATCCAATCTGCTCTGCTGATTGACTCCTGTTTCTCTCCCCTGCCCTGACCTTCTCATTGCGTGAACCATGCAGCCATTGTTTAACTCAGACCTGGAGGCGAACCTGCAAAGCCAGCAGCGAGAGTCCACCCAACAGCGCACGGGCTACCTGCCCAACGGGGGGATGTCTGGCAAACCGCACTCCGGTCGTCTGGAACAGTGGGAACCGACCGAACCCTTGAAGTCCGAACCATTTACTCCCGAACGAGCAGCAGTCAATGGCAACGGCGTCAGTCAGGCACCCGCCTCAGACCAGAACGGCCATCTTTCGACGCAGGTTTCTCCTTCGGAACAGAATGGCGCATCCCCCACAAACGTTACTCATCCTTCTGCAACCAAAGCATCCATCGAGACTCCCGATATTCCAGGTTCCTCCAGTCTCCCCATCCCCGGCCCCAACCTGGACGAACTCCCCGAAGAAGGGTTTCTGCCCGTTCTAAAGAATCACAACTTCCTGGCGCTGTGGAGCGGTCAGGTGTTCTCTCAACTGGCAGACAAGGTTTATCTGGTGCTGATGATCATGCTGATCACCAGTCACTTCCAATCTGAGGGGCAGACAGTGAGCGGCTGGGTGTCGTCCGTGATGATTGCCTTCACGATTCCGGCGGTGCTATTTGGTTCCGTAGCTGGGGTCTACGTCGATCACTGGTCAAAGAAAATGGTGCTGGTGGCGACGAACCTGCTGCGGGGGCTGCTGGTACTGGTGTTGCCGCTGGGACTCTGGGTATCGCAGGGCTGGTCACCGCTGGCCGGAGTTCCCATTGGTTTCGCAGGGCTGCTGGCGATTACGTTCCTCGTGTCCACGCTGACCCAGTTTTTTGCTCCGGCAGAACAGGCAGCGATTCCGCTGCTGGTGGAGCGTCGTCACCTGCTGTCGGCCAATTCTCTCTACACCACCACCATGATGGCCTCGGTGATCATCGGCTTTGCGGTGGGTGAACCGCTGCTGGCCTTTGCGGATCAGGCGATCGCCAATCTGGGTGGCTGGCTCGACATCGGTAAGGAACTGCTGGTGGGCGGCAGCTACGTTCTGGCGGGGCTGCTGTTGCTGCTGATTCGTCCTCACGAGAAGATTGACGAATCCAAGGAAGAATCTCCCGCCGTGTGGGAGAACATCCGCGACGGGCTGCGCTATCTGAGCGAGAAGGCGCGAGTGCGGGCGGCGTTTATTCAGTTGATTATTCTGTTCTCAATTTTTGCGGCGCTGTCGGTGCTGGCCGTCCGTCTGGCGGAGGTGATGCCTGCCCTCAAGTCGTCCCAGTTTGGCTTCCTGCTGGCGGCGGGCGGTGTGGGGATGGCGATCGGGGCGGTGGTGATTGGTTATTACGGCCATCGGTTCTCCCGTGCCCAGCTCAGCCTTTATGGCTCGATGGGGATGGGCATCGCGCTGGCGGTTCTGACTCTGTTTACGCATCAGCTCTGGCCTGCGCTGCTTACCCTGGTGGGGCTGGGAGCCTCTGCGGCAGTCGTGGGTGTGCCGATGCAGACGGCGGTTCAGGAGGAAACCCCTGAAGAAATGCGCGGCAAGGTGTTCGGTCTACAGAACAACGCGATTAATATTGCCCTGACGCTGCCGCTGGCGCTGGCGGGGGTGGCCGAGACGTTTTTGGGGCTGCGGGTGGTGTTTTTGCTGCTGGCGGGATTAGCGATCGCCGGAGGAATTTTCACCTGGTCAATTTCTCGCGCTAAATCCCCCGCTATCGATTAAATAATGATTAAATTCATGTATCAGAATGTTCCGTTCTGTTCCCTTTAATCACGGCTTTAATCTAAATGCATATTGCGTGGCTTGGTAAGAAAACACCCTTCTGCGGAAATGTCACCTACAGCCGGGAGGTCACAAACGCTTTACTAGATCGGGGGCATCAGGTCAGCTTCCTCCACTTCGCCCAGGAAGACGCGCCTGAGGATGCCTCCTCTGAAGTCCAGGAGGTCTCCATCCCTTGCTTCTACAAGTCGCAGATTTATACCATCCCCACCCTCAAGTCCAGCAAGGTTCTCACCGAGTCGCTGCGCCGCCTCAAGCCCGACCTGGTTCATGCCTCGCTGACGCTATCCCCCCTCGATTTTGTACTACCAGAGATTTGTGAGGAGCTGAACCTGCCCCTGGTGGCGACGTTTCACCCCCCGTTCGATCGCAAGCGGCGCAATTTGACCTCCGGTACTCAACACCTGATGTACCAGCTCTATGCTCCCTTCCTGGCCCACTACGATCGGGTAATCGTGTTCTCCAATATCCAGCGGGATCTGCTGACTCGGCTGGGGGTACCGGAACCTGTCGTTGCGGTGATTCCCAACGGGGTGGATATTGAAAAGTATTCCCCCGGCTATTCCAGTATCAAACAGGAACTGAACGCCCGTCGTCTGTTCGTCTATCAGGGCCGGATCGCCCCTGAAAAGAACGTGGAATCCCTGCTGAAAGCCTGGAAGCAGGCAGACCTGGGCGAAGACAGTAAGCTACTGATTGTGGGGAACGGCCCCCTACTGCCAACGCTGATGTCTCTCTACGGTGACGACGAGAGCATCACCTGGCTGGGATTTGTTGCCGATGAGGAACGCCGGATCGAGATCCTGCGGGGTGCAGATGTGTTCATTCTGCCGTCGCTGGTGGAGGGGCTTTCTCTGTCGCTGCTGGAGGCGATGGCTTGTGGAGGTGCCTGTTTGGCAACAGATGCGGGAGCGGACGGAGAAGTACTCCAGAACGGTGCGGGTATCGTTCTGAGCACCCAGCGGGTTGCGACTCAACTGCAAACGCTATTGCCCGTGTGTCAGGATCATCCAGAGCTGACGGCCATGCTGGGGCATAAGGCGCGGCAGCGGGTGCTCGATCGGTATACACTGAGTCGGAATATCACCCAGCTAGAGGAGCTATATCGGGATATGCTTCAGCGGCCTCGCGTTTACAGCAAACTCCAGTTGAGTTAGAAGGTTCCCTATAGAGTTGCTGGAGTAGACGGAGGCGAGCGATCGCTGCCAGTTTCGTCAACGGTGAGGTGTTGCTAACAACCGTCACAAATCCCCTGAAGTCATGAGTTGAGCGACTTCTGATTCAAAACCATCCAGATCGTCCAACACCGGAATTTGCCGCTTTGCCAATTCTCGCTGGAACTCAATGAGTGGCATCCCAGAGAGTTCTCTTGCTTTGCTGATCTCAACATTCATTGCTACTAAGTACTGGACTTTTGACTAAATCGCGCCGATTTTCTTGAAACGCTGACGGAGTCAGCGTTTCAAGAAAATCGGC
>JBIKWV010000297.1:0-5961 GCA_044356135.1 Elainellaceae cyanobacterium | reverse complement strand
CCGCACCTCTCTCAAAAACAATTACAGGTTAATTTGTTCACGATCCTTAGAAATAGCGATCGCACCACCGATCCAGCTCCTGTTCTGACTTGAAGGTCGGCAACACGTCCGCCAGTTCCTTCAATTGGGTCAGCGACAGCATCTCAATCCGCGCTCGAACGGGAGGGCTGATATCTCCCAACTGCTGCTTCGCCCAGCGCAAGATAATTTCCACGGCACCGGACTGCACCCCTTCCCGCCATCCCTCCCGGCGACCTTCCCGAACACCTTCCTCCCGCGCCGACTGAATCCAGCGGCGCACCTCCTGGCGCAGCTTTTCTCGTGAAATGAATGACGTAGACACCATCGTCTTCCTCAGGAAGTGCAAAACTCTGTCCCTCCCCCCTCCACGGTAGCAAAACGTACCCCTTCCAGGGAGAGAGTCCAGGCAGGAAAACCCCTATGAGGAAAGTTTCAGGTGGCAAGCCTGTGTGGGCGTGGCCTTGAACCTCCGACTGCGGCACACGTTTGCGGGCGTAGCATTCGGCTCCGACTTCGGCAAATGTGTACAGGCGTAGCATTCGGCCATGAAGTTTTACCCATAGCCATAATTCATCTGCCGAATGCTACGCCCCTACCCGAATACCCCACCCATTCACCCATCCACCCATTCACCCATCCACCCATCCACCCATCCACCCATCCACCCATCCACCCATCCACCCCTCACCGATTCTCCCTCTTCCCCATCGCCGGAATTTTCGTCGGCGCATCCTCAGCCCATCCCAGCACCCGATACACCTCCACTGCTTGCTGCTTCCCCCGCAACTCCATTGGCCCCCAGGACTCCACCTCAAACTGCTCCTGGAGATGCACCAGCGTCTCTTTGGCGATCAAGACTCGACAAATATCTGACTGACGCTCCTTAGCGCAGCTTTCCAGACGCGATGCAACGTTGACGCTATCGCCGATTACTCCGTATTCCAGGCGATCCTTGCCGCCCAGACTGCCCACCACGACCGGACCTGTGAAAATGCCCACGCGCATCTGAATCGGGGTGAGTCCCCGCTGCACCCAAAGTTGGTTGAGCTGTTGCAGTCGATCGCCCATTGCCAGCGCGCAGGCCACCGCACAGTGGGCATCCTGGTCAATCTCCCGCTCTTCCAGGCGCGGCATCGGCACACCAAACACCGCCAGCAGACCATCCCCGGTGAATTTGTTGATAATTCCGTGGTGCTGCTGGATCTCGTGGGTCATTGCCTCCAGATATTCATTGAGCCAGTCCAGTAGAGTCTCCGGAGGCATTTGCTCCGAAAGTGTACTGAACCCCCGAATGTCGGTAAACAGCATGGTGGCGATTAACCGCTGACCGGGGAGCTTACCGGATTCCAGGAGGCGATCGCGCGAGATCCAGAGGGCTTCGGCAATTTCGGGGGAGGCGTTCTGCCCTAGCAGTTTCATCACCATCTGCTGCTGCCGATGGGACTGCTGTGCCCGGAACGAAGTGACGGACCCGACGGCGATAGTGGCGGCGATCGCCGGAGCCACCAGGGGCACCCAGGTGTCCTGGGTCAACAGCCAAAATCCGCTACCTGCAAGGCTGGCCAGCATCAATCCTGCCCCCAACATCAGCCCCAGGGGATGGCGGACGCGCCAGGCCAACACACTGCCCACTACGGCCCAGCCCCAGATCCAGAACCACTCCTGCCGCTCTGTCCAGAACGAGAGCAAGGGGCGATCGCCCGTTGCCGCATCCAGAATCTGGCTCACCACCTGGGCGTGTATCGCCACCCCCGGCATCTGGTGCTGCGTCTGTTCCCCGGCGCTATAGGGGGTATAGAACAGATCTTTGATGCTGGGGGCGTAGGTACCCACCAGAACGATCTTGTTGCGCACCCAGTTGGGATCAAGGCGATTGTTCAGCACGTCGGAGAGCGTCACGACGCGAGCAATGTCGCTATCGGCGCGATAGTTCAGCAGAATCTGGTAGCCCCGGTCATCCAGATTGAGATAGGCTCCAGAAGTGGATTTGAGCGGTACAAACACGCCCTGTCCCAGCATCATATCGTCGGGGTTACCGGGGCTGGGCTGCGGTTGAGTACCCGCTGCAGCCAGGTAAGGAAGGACAAGCTGGAGCGCAAAGGAGGGGTAGGTGCCCGTGTCATTTGAGGCAAACAGCAGCGCGCGTCGCACAACTCCGTCGATGTCGATAGGCAGGTCGTTGAAGCCAATCCGTTCCGGTGCAACGGAATCCGGAGGCGGAATACGATCGCTCTCATTGTTACCCAGTTTGGTGATGACGACCACCCGCGAGGATTGGAGCTGTCTCGCCAATGCCTGACTGCCCGGCTCCTGGGGCACCTCCCGATACAGATCCAGTCCAATCACACGGGGCTGATGCTGTTCTAGATTGCTCAATGCGGTGGCGATCGCCTGGTCAGATAGGGGCCATCGCCGCTGGGCGCGAATGTCAGTTTCAGTAATGCCCACAATCAGCAGGCGGGGGTCTGGCTCACCCACCGGGCGAAACCGCACCAGATGGTCGTAGACCTTGAGTTCTGGTCCCTGAATCCAGCTCTGATTGCGGATGATCTGCACGCCTCCCGCCACCAGGAGGCTGCCGATCGCCACCCCCAGCGTCCCCTCAATCGGTACGGGTAGCCTCGCCAACGGCAACACTCGACGCAAACGAAGGAGGAATTTGAAGGGCACGGTGACCTCGGCGACGGAAAAAGGGGTAGGCTGGCCCGTTTTTCAGGGCAGAAAACGACGCTCAGGATGCAACCTGAACGTAGAGTACCCATCTTTGCTCAGGAATCCTCCGGGGATGGCCATTCAAGAACTTCGTTTGGAGGTGGTGTCTATCGGGCGATCACCCAGTTCCAGGATCGCCTCCGCAGGTTCAGGGGCACCTTTGCCTGCGAGACGCTCCACCCAATCGTGCAGCATCAGGTACAGACAGGGAATCAGAAACAGCGTCAGCACCGTGGCCAGCGATAGTCCTGAGAACACCACGATGCCCAGCGGTTGCAGAAACTCGCCGCCCTGACCCAGGCCCAGCGCCAGGGGAAACATCCCCAGAACGGTAGTAATCGTGGTCATCAAAATCGGCCGTAACCGTTGGGGAGCCGCTTGCAGGATGGCGATACGGCGATCGCATTCCTCCCGCTCCCGAATCTGGTTGGCCATCTCCACCATGATGATGGCGTTGTTCACCACAATCCCCACCAGCAAAACAGCACCCACAATCACCGTCGCTCCGATCGCCGTGCGCGTCAGGTATAGCCCCCAGATGCCGCCCGCCAGCGCCAGGGGTAACGTGAACATGATGACCAGCGGATCCACCAGCGAGTTGTACTGCACCGCCATGACGACGAATACCAGGAATGCGGCCAACCCACCCAGGACAGGTAGAGCAGACTGAATCTGTTGATTACTCTGGGCTGCCGCGCTGGGGAGACGGGTAACGCCCTCTGGCAACTCCAGTGAATTGATAATGCGATCGGCCTCCGCCAGGGCTGCGCCCAGACTGGCTCCCTCGTTCAGGTTCCCAGCCATCAGAAACACCTGTCGCTGGTTAATCCGCTGCACTTCGCCGGGGGCTTCTCCAACCTCCAGACGGGCCACGTCACTCAGGCGCACCAGTTGATTATTTTCAGAAAATAGCGGCAATCGAGCGAGTTGAGAAGGGGTTTGAACACGGGTGTCCTCCAGTTCGACGCGCACATCCACCAGACGGTTGCCCCGCTGGAGTTGGGTGGGAACGCTACCCTGAATCGCAGTTTCAATGGTTTGGCCGACGCTGCGGGTGTTGAGATTCAGGGCAGCAGCACGTTCGGGGTCGAGACGGATCTGGACTTCGGGTTGGCGGCGATCGCCATCCGGGCGGTAGCGAGCCAGTTTCGCCTGCTCATCCAGCGCATCCAGCACCTGCCGTCCGGCCCGCGCCAGATTGCGGGCATTGTCGCCCTGAAGAATCAGGTCAACGTCGGCATTGCGAATCGGGGAGTTATTGGTAATCAGGCCCCGTACCTCACCGGGCGTCAGGCGCAGTCGAGTTTCCACCAAATTCAACTGGCCCAACTCTCGATTCACCCGACCGACAAATTCCCGTACATTGCTGTCGGGCTTCAGGCTGATGGTGCTGGAGCTGCGCAGGGGATTCTGGTTCGTGATGTTGCCAAACAGAAAGCCACCGACTGTTGTAAACGCAAAGTCAGTTTCGGGCTGCTTCAGCAAAATCTCATCCACCGCCGTCATCACCTTACGGTTATCCTCCAGCGGTGTACCCGGTGGAAACTGAGCAATCAGTCGCGCCTGACCTGTGTTGATACGGGGCAATACTTCCTGATTGATCTGACCCAACATCCACAGGCTGCTGCCCCCCAGGAGTAGGAAAACCAGTGCCACAGCCAATCCCTTTCGTCGCAGCATTCGCTCCAGCAACCTGGTATAACCGTGAGTGGCGGCGGCAAAGCGATCATTAAATGCCCGCAGCAACCAGAAACGGCCTATGCCACTGGTGTGTTTCACTGCCAGCAGCCGCGAGGCCAGCATCGGCACCACGGTCAGTGCTACCAGAATTGAGGCAGCAACGGCAAAGCTGATGGTCAGAATCAGTTCATTAAACAGCAGGGCAATGAAGCCGCCAATCATCAAAAACGGCAGCACCGCCACCAGGTTTGTCGTGGTTGAAGCCACCAGTGCCGACTCCACCTCCTGACCACTCTGGATCGACTGCTGGATCATCTGACGTGAACTCAGCCGGGTGCGGGCATCCTGACCCGGCGTCATGCCAGCCCCCTCTGCAATGTTCTCCAGCATGACGATGGAGTTGTCCACGACAATACCCACCCCCAGCGCCAGCCCCCCCAGACTGAACACGTTCAGCGACAGGCCAAACAGCCGCATCAGGATAATCGCCGCCAATGTTGCCAGCGGGATAGACAGGACAATGATCAGGGTTTGCCGCAGGGAGCCGAGGAACAGGAGAACAGCGATCGCCGCCAGCAATGCCCCCACCAGTCCTGAACTGGTGACGTTAGCGATCGCATTTTGAATAAACACCGACTCATCCAGTGTTGGCAGCAGTTGCACATCCGGTGGAATCGTGCCGTTTTGCCGGAGTTCCTCAATTCGCTGCTTGACGGCGTCAACCACCTGGACAGTATTTGCGTCAGGTTGCTTCTGCACGCTCACCTTCACCGCAGGCTGGCCGTTGAGCAACACAAAGATACGCTGATCCCTGGTGCCGTCCGTCACGGTGGCAAAATCTCGCAGGTAGACCCGACGGTTGGGGGAAGTCGTAGCGCCGTCAGCGTCTGGAGAGGGGCGATCGCCTCCTACCGGAAACGAGAGCGACTCAATCTGACGAGCATCCCGAAATCGGCCCACCGTCCGTGTCAGTTGTTCGCTGCTGCCGCCTACCATACGTCCACCTGACACATCCTGGTTGGTTTCTTCCAACTCCGTCAGGACTGAATTCAGTCCGACGCCTAGCGACTGGAGCCGATCCATATCCACTTTGACCCGCACTTCTTCTTCCAGTCCCCCTGATACGTCTACGGCCGCCACACCGGGAACAACGCCCAATTCTCTGGCCAGTTCTTCATCGGCAAACACGCGGAGATCGACGGGCTGACGATTGGGGGAAGACAGCGCCAGTTCGTACACCGGGAGCTGGGACGGGTCGATTTTGAAAAGGCGCGGGGATTCGACGGTATCGGGGAGATTGCTGCGTGCCCGGTTAAAGGTGGCCGTGGCATCGTTGAGTGCCTGGTCGATGTTGCCCCCCGGCTGAAAGAACAGGTCGAGGCTGACCTGGCCTTCCCGCGTCTGGGAGTAAACCTGAACCACGCCTTCGGTGGCACTGAGGGCTTCCTCCAGGGGTTTGGTGACTTCATCGACTGCCACTTCGGGGGAGACACCGGGGACGGCCAGACGGACACCGATGCGGGGGTAGGTGATGGAGGGAAGGAGATC
>JBIKWV010000296.1:0-5966 GCA_044356135.1 Elainellaceae cyanobacterium | reverse complement strand
GGATTGCTTACAACGCCTAACGTGAGTGGATCACCATCTGGATCACTATCATTCGCCAGTACATTGACATTCACCGATTGATAGGCTGCGACGGTCGTACTGTCATTAGCCGCAACCGGCTCGCGGTTAACAGGTGGAAAATCATCATTAAGAATAACACCCGTAACTGACCTGGCATTGAGGGAGATCGTCGCGTTGGTGACCCCAAGGATGGAATAAGTAAAGCTCTCATCCGGTTCAAAGGCGCTGTCTCCATTGACTTCGATGAAGATTGCACCTACCAAAAAGCCTGGATTAATAGTAAAAGCGGTAGGCACAACAGCAAAGTCACTGGCCGTGGCGGTGCCGCCTGTGATCCCCAAAGCTACAACCACGGGTACATTAGTAGGAGCGGAGAGGAAAATATTGTAAATCAAGCGTGGTGTTGTTCCAGTTCCTTCTTCTTGTTCAGTAAGAACGGGTACCAGCGAAACGACGGGCAGAGCTTCAAATGCTCCAATATCAACCTGATTGCTGATAATGCGGGGAAAGCTCACCCCCCGTTGGTCAGCCAATGTTCCTGAAGGAAGGAGTGCATTACTACCGGCATTACGAGCAGGGCTGTCTGGCAAGAGGGCGTGGGTCTGGGTTGTGCCTCCGTTATTGGCTAAAGGAGCCAGTCCTGGATTGCCCCCAATCAGATTAAAGGCACTGCTGCTATCTAACGTGCCTGACACGTCAAACCCGTTGTTACCTGCAATAATTGTGTTCTGAATGACAACGGGGCCTGCCTGTGTATTGTTTACCCCCCCGCCCTGGTTCAGAGTAAAGGTGCTACTGCGAATCGTAACCGACTGAGAATTGATAGTTTGAAAACCACCTGCCGAGGAGCCTGAGTTACCGCTGATCGTACTGTTAAGGAATTCAACCGTGCCCTGAACGTTGAGAATCCCTCCGACACCAAGGGTTGATTGGTTGCTGTTGATGGTAGTACCTTCCACCAGCAAAGTGCCTTCGGAATTAAAAATACCTCCAACCCTTTCCCCTACATTGTTTGAGATTTGACTATTACGCAGTGTCAGGTTACCAGCATTAAAAATGCCCGCCCCAAACCCGCCCTGACCATTGACAATAGCAATATTAGCGAATGTAGCAGTAGCTCCACTTTCTATGCCAAACACCCGTGAAGCGTTGTTGCCACTAATGGCGAGTCGATCTGCTCCAGGGCCACTGAGTGCGGTTCTGGCACTGTCGGTCAGGACAAGCGGGCCACTGGTCAGCGTAATGGTATCGGGAGTGTCATCGTTGAAACGATTACCAAAGAAGAGAATGGTATCTTCCCCAGGATTTGCATTGGCCGCCGTGATGGCAGCTCTGAGCGAACCCTCGCCGCTGTCATTGGTGTTGGTGACAAAGAAGGTTGCCATTCGCTACTCCTGCAACTAAAGGGGGGCAATTTGGTCGCACTATCTGTCTATTGGAACCGTAATACCAATTTTGTGTGAAGTTGAACTGAATAGAAGGGGGTCAAGGGGGCAACATCCCCTTGTGGGACGGAGTCCCACACCCCTTTAATGTGCAGGTTCATGTTGAATTGGTACAACGCTCTTCTATCACATTGGCTGGAGAATAGTCTGAAACCCTTGCTATAAAAACATTGAGGGAAAACATCTTATATAAAGCCCTGATTTCTCAAACACATTTCAGATAGAACTTTCAGCTTATTCTCCAGCAGCACTGATGAAAGAGCGATAAGCTACCTGTGTATCAATCTGTCCTAACGGTTCTGCATCGTGGGAATCTTTGGATGAACTGGGATTCCAGATCTTGAACAGAACTCAGAGACGAGTGTCTAGTTGACTAACGAAACTTCATTTTTAGGGCAAAAGCCGTACATTGCATGGCCTTTGCTCAACAAACCATGTGGCGGAGCGCGCCGCACGCAACCACAGGGTTTACAAGAGTTTTGTCAGCTAATCAAGATGAGTAGTTGCCCGTATTTTTACGGTCAATTCAAGAGTAGTACTGGTAAGGCTTGATCGGCGTTACAAAAAAGTGACTAAAAGTGACTACAATTCTCCTATGAAGGATACCTTCTACTCGCCATCAGCGTTTCAAATAATTATTCTCTTTGGAATTTTTCTTTGCCCATGACTGATGAAGACGCCTTGAATCTAGTTGATCGATTTCTCAAACCAGCTTCCCTGGGCAGTCTTCAGGAATTTATCTTTCGCCAGGTATGGAATGGGCGAAGTTATACCGAAATCGCAAACATGGGAGGGTATAGCCCTGAATACATTAAACGTGTAGGAGCAATATTGTGGCGATCGCTCTCCGACGGTGTGGGTGAAAAAGTTACCAAAAACAATGTTCGCTCCATCCTTCGACGATACGCCACCCCGGTTCCATTGACTCAGGAGTCGGATGCGATGGATGGAGCCAACCCTGAACCCTGGGCGTCTGGCACGGCTAAACAACGGCATTCACCCCACTACTGGGGAGATGGGGTGGATACCACTGGTTTCTGTGGCAGACGCGAAGAATTGGCCATGTTGCAGCAGTGGATTGTTGCTGATCGATGTCGCCTGGTGGCGCTCTTTGGCATGGGCGGTGTGGGCAAAACGGCGCTGGCAGCAAAACTGGTCGAACAGATCCAGGGTTCCTTTGAGGTAGTTGTGTGGCGATCGCTTCGCCATGCCCCTGACCTGGAGGATCTCCTCCGCGATCTGGTGTTGGTGCTGTCCCATCAAAAAGATACACTGGCAACGGCCAATCTGGGGTCGCAGATTGCACAACTGATGCAGTATTTGCGCGATCGCCGATGTTTGCTGATATTGGATAATGGGGAGTCTATTTTGCAGGACGGAACAGATTCGAGCCTGTATCGGGATGGCTACGAGGGCTATGGAGACTTGCTGCGCCAGTGGGGGCAGGAGAAACATCAAAGCTGTCTACTCCTCACCAGTCGCGAACTCCCGCCCGCAGTAGCCCAGTATGCGGGGGAAGTACAACCGACGCGATCGCTGAGGGTGGGCGGATTAGCGCTATCCGATGCCCAAGCCCTGCTGCATAGCTATGGCGCTCAGGGTGTGGAGGAGGTACAGCATACCCTGATCCGGTGTTACGAGGGCAATCCCCTGGCACTGAAAATTGCGCTGACCTTGATTGGGGAGATGTTTGACCACAGCATTGCGGCTTTTCTAGAGCAGGAAACGGTGGTGTTTGGTGGGGTGCGTCGCCTACTGGATCAACAATTTCAGCGGCTGAGTGCCCTGGAACAACAGGTGATGTACTGGCTCTGCATTAACCGTGAACCTGTTTCCGCATTAGAACTGCAATCGGATCTCTTTCCACCCGTGACCCTGACCCAGGTTCTGGAGGCCCTGGAGTCACTCGTCCGCCGATCGCTGATTGAACGGTTTCCCACAGGGTTCAGTCAACAGTCGGTGTTAATGGAATATGTGAGTGATCGCTTGATGGCACAGATGCGGTCGGAACTGTCTGGGGAAGGGGGTAAGACCGACGGTTTTTTGCAAACCTATGCGCTGATGAAAGCGAGTGGGAAAGTTTATGTGCGGGAGGCTCAGATCCGGGTGCTGATGAAGCCCATCACCGATTGGTTGTTGATGCAATATGGCAGTGTAGCCAATTGCCAGGAACAACTGCGCCGCATACTGGAGTCCTTGCGATCGCAGCCATCCCGACGTGGCTATGGCGGGGGCAACCTGGTTAACCTGTTGCGCCAACTGGGGGTAGATTTCTCGGACTGGGATTTCTCGGATCTGGCGATCTGGCAAGCCAATTTGTGCTGCATTGACTTGCATCGTGTCAATTTTTCGGGCGCAGATTTATCTAAATCAGTCTTTACCCAGACCTGTGGTGGCATCGTGGCGATCGCCTTTCACCCCGATGGCGATCGACTAGCAACAGCGGATACCGAAGGACAGATTCATCTGTGGCAGGTGAGCGACGGACAGTTGCTACAACGCTGGAAAGCTCATCCAGCCTGGGCTTCTACGATTGCCTTCAGTCCCGATGGAGAGATCCTGGCCAGCGGTGGTTTGGGAGATGCTGTGAAGTTGTGGCACGTGAGCACACGTCAATGTTTGAAAAGTTTTCCGGGGCACAAAGATCAGATCTGGTCGATTGGCTTTAGCCCCGATGGGCAACAACTGGCCGTGGCAGATTACAGCCCAACCATCCGCATATGGAATGTGCAAACGGGAGGGTGCGATCGCACCCTGGAGGGACATTCACATGCGGTCTGGGCAGTGGTGTGGACAAGGGGAACCGTGTTTGCCAACCATGCCGACGACCTGATTTTAATCAGTGGCAGTTTGGATCACACCATCAAGGTTTGGGATCTGAAGACGGGAGCCTGTTTGCAGACGCTGACCCATTCCCATCAGATTAAGTCCTTAGCGGTCAGCCCGGATGGCACCTGGCTGGCGGCGGGGAGCGTAGGTTCTGCTGTTCGCCTGTGGAATTTACAAACGGGAGAGGCGATCGCGCCTTTCTATGGCCATACCGATCAAACCTGGGGAGTTGCTTTTCATCAGCCGCACCCAGCTACCGACACCTTGCCCCATCTGATCACCGGAAGCTTCGATCAAACCATTCGCGTCTGGGATATTGCCACTGGAGCCTGTCTCAATACCTTGAAGGGCCATACCAATGCCATCTGGGCTATTGCCCCCAGCCCCAACGGACAACTTCTGGCTAGCGGCGGGCTAGACCATGCCATGCGCGTATGGGAGATTGAGATGGGTCGATGCCTGCAAGCCATCCAGGGCTATTCGCTGGTGGTGTGGGCGATCGCCCATGCGCCCCCAGTGGCAGGCGATCGCTCCGGGCCATCCCTCCTGGCCAGTGGCGGATCTGACCATCGGGTTCGGGTGTGGGATGCCAGCACGGGGGCACACCTGAACGCCCTTAGGGGACATCAGAGTCAGGTCTGGTCGGTAGCATTTCACCCCAATGGGCAACTGCTGGCCAGCGGTAGCCTTGACCACACCATCAAACTGTGGGAAGTCCGTCATGGCCGCTGTCGCAGTACCCTGCGAGACCACAGCGGGTGGGTGCCCTCCGTGGCCTTTAGCCCCAATGGGAAATTCCTGGTCAGCGGCAGCACCGATCGCACGGTGCGGTTGTGGGATCTCGAAACGGGGGACTGCATCCAGGTATTGACCCATCCCAGCCAGATCTGGTCAGTGGCCGTGACACCGGATAGTCAACAGGTGATCAGCGGGTGTCTCGATCGCACAATTCGCCTGTGGGATCTCAACACGGGGGACTGCATCCGTATTATGGAAGGACATGGGCACATGGTCTGGGCGATCGCCCTCAGCCCCGATGGTCGCACGCTCGCCAGTGGAAGTTTGGATAATACTGTAAAACTATGGGATGTCGCATCGGGTGAGTGTTTGCACACCTTAGAAGGACATACCAATCAAGTCGTTGCCGTTGCCTTTAGCCCCGATGGTCAAACTGTCGCCAGCGGTGGAACCGATCAACTGGTGAAACTGTGGGATGTTCAAAGGGGGGAGTGTCTGCAAACCCTCCGCAAACATCGCAACATGGTGCGATCGCTCTCTTTTCATCCCCAAGGGCATCATCTGGCCAGTGCCAGTGCCGACGAAACCATTCGCCTGTGGAATTGCCAGACCTGGAACCCCTTGCAGGTATTGCGGAGCGATCGCCCCTATGAAGGGATGAAGATTACCGATGCAATTGGGTTAACTGAGGCACAACAAGAGAATTTAATTAGTCTGGGAGCAATAGCTTATAAGGATTACGTGACATAGGGGATCTGCTGTTTAATAAAATCCCCAGTTTAGCTTGGCGCGGCTTCGCCGCGCCAAGCTAAACTGGGGATTTTATTGGGATTTGATTTTATGGCAAGCCCCTAGGTATAGCAATCATAAATCGTTTGTGAGAAGGGGGTGTGGGGGCGGTGCCCCCACGCAGGGGTTCCACCCCTGCACCCC
>JBIKWV010000295.1:0-5969 GCA_044356135.1 Elainellaceae cyanobacterium | reverse complement strand
AAATCTAGCGCTTCGCGCTTGTATACGTTACAGATTTGGTGAGAGCGCCGCGCGGCGCGCGGCTCTCTCACAAAAATCCGTACTTCACTAGAGCGAGAAACGCAATAAATAACGACAGGTATCGCGTGGGTGGAACCTGGGGGAAATTCTGATGGCGATCGCGGCATTCATCGATAGAATCGATAAAAAAGCGTGATACTCTTTCCTATGGGGGTTGCCTTCGGGTGATAATCCTGAGAGAAAAGCGTTGAACAAATCTTCAGAGTTGGGGTCGTTGCACAAAAGCTTCGACTACAGGAATGGGAATTGGGTGGTTCCTGAGAGACCCTCCTCCTCCAACTTGCTCAACGCTCATGGAAGGGAACTTATATAGTTGCCATTACCAGATACTATAAGCTACAAATCTTATAGATAAAAGGCACTTATTTTGATATTTGTGATAGATTTTTGTCTATAGGATTTGTTCCAGGAGAATTCAGTTGATCCACGCCACACTACACCAGCTCAAGGTTTTTGAGGCGACAGCCCGCCACGGCAGTTTTACTCGCGCCGCTGAAGAGCTGTTTTTGACCCAGCCCACCGTTTCGATGCAGGTCAAGCAGCTCACAAAAGCAATTGGTCTACCGCTGTTTGAGCAAGTGGGTAAACGACTCTTTTTGACTGATGCCGGACGAGAGCTGTTCGCCACCTGTCAGGAGATCTTCAGCAAGCTGGAGCAGCTTGAAATGACGGTGGCCGACCTGAAGGGGATGAAGCAGGGGAGATTGCGGCTGGCAGTGATTACAACCACCAAATATTTCATGCCGCGACTGCTGGGGCCTTTTTGTCAAAAGTATCCCGGCATTGATGTCTCCCTGGCGGTGACCAACCACGAGCGCGTGATCGAGCGTCTGGCCAATAACCAGGATGACCTCTACGTCATGAGCCAGCTCCCCGATCACCTCGATATCGCGGCCTACCCCTTCCTTGATAACCCCCTCGTGGTAGTCGCTCCCCGAAACCACCCACTGGTGGGTGAAAAGAACATTTCCCTGAAGCGTCTGTCCGAAGAAATTTTCATCATGCGGGAACCAGGATCCGGAACCCGTCGTGCCTTCCAGAAAATGCTGGATGAGGAAAGCCTGTCGGTGAAAGTGCGCCTGGAGCTGGGGAGTAATGAGGCGATTAAGCAGGCGATCGCCGGAGGTCTCGGCCTCTCGGTGCTCTCCCGCCATACGCTAATTTCCGACTCCTCAGAACTGTCGGTTCTGGATGTTGAAGGTTTCCCTATTCAGCGCCAGTGGTACGTCGTTCACCTGGCAGGAAAGCAGCTCTCGGTGGTTGCCAACACCTTCTTCGACTACCTGCAAAGTGCTGCCAAGCAGTTCACTGAGACTTATACTCTGACCCCAACACCTTAGGGATCTGCTGTTTATTAAAATCCCAGTTTTAGCTTGGCACGGCTTCGCCGCGCCAAGCTAAAACTGGGATTTTTTAACCCGAAACCACTCGGTAATCCCATCTGCCAGAGCATCGGCCAACCGCTCCTGCTCTCGCTCATTGGCGATCCACTCGAACTCGGTGGGATTGATCATAAAGCCGAGTTCCAGAAGAACCGCAGGGGCAACGGTGGGACGAGTCAGCGCCAGGTTATTCCAGAACACGCCGTAGGAAGGACGATCGAGTTCACGCACCAGATAATCGTGTAGAAACTGGGCGAGGCTGTGGGATTGGGTGTTATACCAGAAGTTGCCAATGCCAGCGGTGTTGATAGCGTCGCCAGCATCCGGCAGGGCGTTGTAGTGAACACTAACCGCGATCGTTGGCTCCATACGGTTAATCAGGGCAGCCCGATCATTCGGCAGCAGATCAATATCAGCTTCGCGGGTCATCATCACAGTGGCTCCCCGTGCGGTCAGGCGATCGCGCAACAGTTGGGATACCCGCAGCGCCACCGTTTTTTCGGGTAACCCCGTTGGCCCTACTGCGCCAGCGTCTTCCGGCCCCCCGTGGCCTGGATCAATCAGGATTCGAGTTCCCGACAGTTCACCACGACCGCTGATACGGGGTGGATTGCGCAGCGACAGAATCAGGCTGGTGCCTTCATAGCGGAGTTTGTAGCCCCACTGCTGAGCGGTATTGAGATGGAAGGTGTACTGCACCTGGCCAGGGGCAACCTGCTGCCAGTCCATCCGCCGGATGGGAGGGGTGTCGGCCAGAATCGTGTCGGTCTGGGCAGTGGTGTTGTGGAGGGTGAGGGTGAAGGTGCGATCGCCCTGTTGCACACTAACAGGAATGGACATCTGGAGCGGGAATACGACTTCGGTCCATTCCCCGGCAGGGCGCGATCGCACGCTGCGAATCAACGTTTGCGGCAGTGCGGCATTGGGCACAACCTCCACATCCCGGGCACGAATCCAGGCACCATAGTCCATGCGGAACCACTCCCCCTCACGTCCCGTTACCGAGGCGCGAGTCCCTTTGGGGAGCGGCGTCAGGCGCGAATAGTCGGTGCTGGGACCACTGCGGGCGGCTCCTGATTCAGCGGTGACCTGAATGACGAGGGGATTGGTGGTGGGCAGCAGGCTGACGGAACCGGGGGCTGCTTGTCGGACAGTTTGGCCGTTGAGGAAGAGCTGAAATTCGGGCTTGCCTAAATCGATGGGGGCAGTCGTTACAACATTAGGAGCCAGCATTGCCGCCGATGGCAGGACAGTACAGCCTCGATATTGCTGGATACCGGAAAGGGCAACGGGCTGATTCTGAGCGGTTAAGACCGCTGAGTTGGGCGGCAGTTCGGTGATCCTGGGTTGTGGCAGAAGCGGGATGGTCTGGCGGTTGAGGGTGACGGTCACAGTGGCATTGGGGGGAGCGATCGCCCCAAAACACAGGCTTTCTCCGGGTAGGCGTGCGATATCCACCGCTGGTGTTAGCGAATCTTTGGCAAATGCCACCCCAACCGGAGGCGCGGGCTGATCGGACTGGCGGGTAACTTTGCGGGTAATCGTCTGATTGCCGTAGCGCAGGATAAAAGTGTTGTCGCCCAGTTGCAGCGGAAACGTTGGCGCGAAGTTTCCCGTGCGGCTACGGGGGATCACCTGCCCATTAATCGTGACTTCTCCTGCTGCCGGCGCACTCCCAATTAGAAAGATGCGATCAGCGGTGGTCTCGTGACCTTCGAGTGGGTAGACCAGCGTCAGGGGTTGTTCGGCGTAGGTGACAGTTGCCATGCCCAGGGTTCCGATCAGTAATCCGGCTCCCAGTGTTACCCAGCGATCGCGTCTGACCATACATGCCTCAATCTTGCGAACAGAGACAGTATACTCGCCACGGTTGTGTCATAATTCTCTAAAAAATTTGACTTTTCATCCTCATGAACCCAACAGAGGGCGACTGTACCCAGAGGAAAACGATCGCCCCCTGTTGGCGTTAGTCAGGAGGGGCAGGGTTATCAACCACGGTCAGGACATATACATCCGCGATGATCTCCCCGCCAACGACCATCACCCCAGAGCCAAACCCGGCGAGCATCTGGATTGCCTGCCAACCTTCAGGTGGGGGATCGCCCACCGCGATCGCCCGCACTTCTGGAGGGTTGTTGTTCATGCGGCCTAACTGAATGAACCAGCAGCCATCGGCCAGCGTCAGGTTCTCGTCAATTGGGTATTCGGTCCCTGTCGTTGAGGTGACCTCACCCGCGACAGAGAATAAATTCCCTGAATAGGTGTACTGGAGCGTAGAGGCCAGGTGAGTAGTGCCAGGGGCGATCGCTCCAAAGTTTGGAATGGATTTAATCATCGTCCGATTGCCATAAACGCGAAAGTAAAGTTTTGAAACGAAGTTCCCAGGTTGTCATACTGACGGGCTGTGAATCCGGTCGTTGTGACGGAATGGGCACAGACCGGGTAGCCGCCTGTCCCTGTTAAGAGAATTGCTGGCGTTGCGGTGTAGGCAGAGCCGAAGCTAACGCCTGAGTCTCGGAAGTTTCCCAGGGTAATCGCAGTCCCGACAGCACTCCCGGAGACACTGGCGGAGCGCTGAATGTGTTCGCTGTTGGTTGTCCAACTGGACAAAATCCGCCGACCAGATGGCACCCCATGAGTTTCAACCAGGGCTGCGTGATCGCTCACATCCGTTGTAGCAGCGGCACTGATGGCGGTTCGAGCGGCGGCAACGGTGGCGGCGGCCAGGAGCGATCGCCCGGTTGCTGTACAGGTGACCGTCTCCACATTTCCCACGCCAGCACTGGAACGGCCCAGCAGGGTATCCGTGGAGAGCTGCTGGAGTTTGGCCAGCGTGACCGCATTGGTATCGATCTGAGCCGTGCCAACGGTGGCCAGCAGCGCCAGGGCATTCAGACCCAGGAGTGCTCGAACGGTGGCAGCATCAGCCCCAGTCAGGAGCGATCGCCCGAAGGGTTGGGTACTCAGGGCGGCGATCGCTGCCAGGTCAGCATCCAGGAGCTGAACCTGAACCAGACGTTCGACGAGCGCTTGCAGGAGCTGGAGCCGACGGGCATCCGGGTTACTGGGTCTGGGGGGTGGCGGGGCAGTTCCCCCCAGGTTGGCGATCGCCTGGATGAGGAGCTGATCCGTGACCTCCGTGATGTTGGTCGGGTTCATGTTCGCTTCCGGCGAGGGGTCTGCGCTTCTTCTCCTTCACCGGGGGAAGGCGCTTCAGTGTCCGATGGTTCGCCCTCATATCGGGTGTGAATATTCGGGTCGAACTCTTCGGCGTTGATGAGCTTCCAGCCCTGCTCATTGTCAGCGGCGATCGCCACCGTGGGGATAGGGGTCAGTTCCATAGGTTCTCCTTAATCGCAAATCCAAAATCGCAAATGGCATCAGCCCATCAGACGACAAGCGTACTCTGGACGAACGATTTGCCGTCCCCAGAGGCAGCTCACGGCGAAATAGGTCTGGTAGTGCTGCTCACGAATGAGAATGGTCAGCACCAGGCCGCTCACGGGATCGACCCAGTTCGTCTTGAAGCCGACCTGACCCACCGACGCCTGATCGTAAACCCGGCTGGCGAAGGCGGCGAAATCGGGGGAAACGGCAAGACTGACCCGGTGAGACGCGACGACGGTGATGGCCGCACCGTTGGCAGCAGGTAGTAACAGACCCGTGCGGCCAGCAACTCCGGGAGAAATAGAAATGGTGGCAGCGCCGCCCCCCCCAGAGTTCACATCGGCAGTTACAACATAGGGATTTGGATCACCCGCGATCGCAATGATGTCGCCAGCGAGGAGAATGCCATTAGTAGAGGCAGTCCAACCTGTTGTTGAAAGACTTGCGATGCCAGCAGCCTGGGCACCGTTGACCGTGGGTGTGCCTGTTGCGACCCCTCGCGTGTGCTGGGGTGCCTGCTGGTCAACGTTCCAGTCGTAGCCCAGCGCTCTGCTGATGCGGCCTTCCTTGATCACTTCAGCACTCTGGAAGGCCATCGCATTCTGGAAAGCTGGAAGGCCCAGAGCGTTGGCGTGAGCAAACGGATCAAGGATGAGTTTTCGGGGGGCTAACGGACTTACCCGGTTAGAAATCAGCACCCGCTCTGCGTCCTGAAGCGCCTGGGTGGAGGAAGCGAAGGGCGTGGTTCCTGCTGTCCCGGCACGATGGGGGACGCTTCTGTACAGCTCAAAGATGCTGCTGTTGACTGATTCAGCGATCGCAGCCCCGCAGCTCTCCAGCTCTTTACTGATGTAGGACTGTGGATCATCCAGTCCCCCCAGGTCAGTCTCTCTGAGGATGAAAGCGGCCTCCTGGTGGCGATCGAGCGTGACGGTGGCAAAGCTGGGGGTGGGTTCATCGGTAGCGGGAGCGGTCACCGATGGGGTGATATTCCTGGTAGATTTGGTGCCAACGATTGGCACGTCTACGGTGAATCCTCGCTGGCTCAGTTCGGCGGCATAGCTGAGATTCACACAGCGGGGCATGACGCAGGTGGAACGAGTGACGGCAGCAACACGCCCCACCATTTTGGTGAAGATT
>JBIKWV010000294.1:0-5970 GCA_044356135.1 Elainellaceae cyanobacterium | reverse complement strand
CTGAGGATGGGTAAAGCTGAGTTGCCAATCACGGTCGAAGAAGATCCGGTCGGCTAGTTCGTCGATCGCCTGATCCCAGAGGTCATAGTCGGTGGAACGATAACTGAATTGCGCTTCCTGTTTCCGCGCCGCTGGCTCAAACTCATCCATTTCATTGTCTACCGCCAGCCAATTGGGAAAGATCAGGGCTTCAAAGGGCTTCCACACCAGCAGACGATAGCCATACTTGATAGCTTCCTCATCCTCGGTGAAGTCCTCCACGCCCTCCGCTTCGATCTCCTCAAAGACTCTATCCCTCACGTAGGCAAAGGGAGCATAGGCAGCCGCTTCGAGAACGTTGGTGAGTTTGGGCGCGGGGACTTCAGGCTTAAGCAGAGCCGCGAGACAGGTATGCAGCACCACTACCTTCTGATTGAAGCTGGCGGTGTCAAAGATGCGATCGCCCGTCTTCCAGTCCGGCTCCACCTCAGCATCTTCTGAAACTTCCAGGTCATCGACGGCACTATGCAATGCCTCCAGGTAGAACTCTGCTTCCACCCCTTCTAAGACCCGTTCTCCCAACTGAGTTCGCCAAATCATAATCAAATTGTAGGTTGCGTGATGCATAGCTGCACCGATGTAGCTCGTTTACTTCATGGGAGTGTCGGAACGCTTCCCCCTAATTTTCGTACAGGCTAATTTCTAAAGGGCGATCGCCCAACAGAAGGCAACCGAGGTGGAAACCGATATCTTGAACGGGCATCTTGACCTGAGCCTGAAAAAATATAAGTTGCGTCGATAGCTTTGGGGCAATTCGCTCAGATAATCCAATATGCCTCAGATGAACCTCGCTGACTCTACAGGCTGATAAAATTGGTGTACAGATGGTGTACAAATTTAACTTATGGGCTGAAAGCCCTGCTATGCCTGAGTTGTTCAGGGGACTCATAAGCCCAAGGTCGCAGGTTCAAATCCCGCCTGAGCCATCGAAGAAAAAACCCATTTAGCGAGGCTTTTACTCAATTCTTGCTGGATGGGTTGTTTTTTTATGTCGGTTTGAGGCAGAGATCGGGGAAATTTGGGGTGAAGTGTGCGTGGGAGGTCATCTTGTGATGATGCGGTTACAGCATGGAGTTTTGGGGCAGTTGCACTATCCTAGGATTAGGAAGCTGGTGGTTCCCCAGTCAGGCGATCGTAAACCTTCTTAAGCATCCAGGCTTTGACAGCATCACCAAATTCTGGATCATCAATGATTTTTGTGAAGATATCTTGATTGTCTTCCATGCGCTCAATCAATGTAGCCAGAAATATGTCGTCAAAGCCATATTTGAAGTTCTGAATCGAATTGCTTTTAGCCTGCTGAGAAAGGGATACATTCTGAACCAGTTCCTCCTCAATCTGACTGAAGAAGTATTTATCAGCATCTGTAAAATCAGTGTTAAACCGTTTATTGAGGATATCGATGATCTCTGATAGCTTTGCCTGAGTTTCCTTCTCTCTAGGTATTCCTGCCTCTGTGCTAGGTTGTAGCGCCGCCTCGGAATCTTTTTGTAGAAAGATCTGACCTTCTCTAATTTTCTGCAGGCGATAGTATTCTAGACTCACTTCATCGGTTAACTGAAAGACTTCGCTTTGAAGTCGTTTAGGAAGCTTGGTTTGAAGCAGCCGTGCAAAAGCATAAAATTTTTCTAGCTCTTCGTCAGCAAAAGGCATAATTTGTGCTAGGAACGCGTAGAGCCGAACAAATGTGGTCAACACGTTTTTGAACTCATCCTGTTGCTCTTCATTGAGTCCATTGAAGCGATCGCACGCTGGATCAACCAGTGCATTTAACCGAGCATGGTCCTGTTTACTCGTCTTATCGGTTGGTTTAAAGAAAATCCTGGCGAAGGCATCGACCTCACTTGCCCAGATAATTTGGAAGCCATCAATTCGGCTCTTAAGGTCATACAACCGATTGGGGTTTGTCGTAGCAGCCAGGATGGTTTGCTCGTAGTATGGCTGAAAAGCGTCAAGAATTTCTTGCTCTTCATTGGCAAAATCGAGGACAAAGGTATCTTCCTTACCCGGACAGATACGATTCAACCGGGATAGCGTTTGGACCGCTTTGACTCCAGAAAGTTTTTTGTCAACATACATGGTATGTAACAAAGGCTGATCAAAACCTGTCTGATACTTGTCTGCAACAATTAATAGCTGGTATTCAACGGTTGCAAATTTTTCAGGTAGTTCCCGCTCCCCAAAGCCATTAATTTCAGATTCTGTGTAGGTAATTCCTGTTTCTCGATCTGTAAATGTTGTGAAGGCGACGAGCGCTTTGATGTCGCTATAACCCTGTTTTTTAAGATATTTGTCAAACTCATCTTTATAGCGAATGACGTGGGGACGAGAGGCCGTGACCAGCATTGCTTTTGCTTTGCCGCCAATCTTGTGCATAACACATTGACGAAAATGCTCGATGATCACCTCAGTTTTTTGAGCCAGGTTGTGGGGATGCAGAGATAGGAATCGGGCAATCGCCCGACTGGCCTTTTTCCTATGAATCTGAGGATCTTCTTCGATCGCTTTCGACAGGCGAAAGTAGGTTTTATAGGTCGTGTAATAGGGTAGTGATAATGATATTTGTTCCTGATGCCAGCGCTTCTGCGAGCTGGGTGGCGTTACGATCGACTTTTTGCACGACTCCAGCAACATGATCGAATTGATAAATCGTGTCCTGGAGCTGCTGATCCAGAACGCGGCGATCGGTCACCACAATCACAGAGTTAAACACTCGTTCATTCTGTTCACTGTAAAGGTTGGCAAGCTGATAGGCTAACCAGGCAATCGAGTTGCTTTTACCGCTGCCTGCGGAATGTTGAATCAGGTAGTTACGTCCAGCGCCATTCGCTCTGGCATCGGTCGTTAGTTTACGGACGGCATCCAATTGGTGATAGCGCGGAAAAATTAAGTTTTCTTTTTTGAGGGTTTTGCCATTAAGGCTAATTGTGTTCTGCTCCAGGTGCAGGAAACGCCCCACAATATCGAGCCAGCTGTCTTTCGCCCAGATGGCCTCCCAGAGGTAAGCCGTTTTGTAACCGTTGGGGTTTGGTGGGTTGCCTGCACCTTTGTTGTACCCCTGGTTGAAGGGCAGAAATTTGGTATTACTTCCGTCGATGCGGGTGGTCATCCAGGCTTCGTCGGGGTCTACGGCAAAGTGGACGAAGGCACGGCATTTGAATTGAAACAGGAGTTCTTGGTTATCGCGATCGCTCCCATACTGCTGTTTGGCATTCTCAACATCCTGCCCGGTGAATTGGTTTTTCAGTTCAACCGTGGCAGCGGGCAGACCATTGATGCTGAGGAGTAGGTCGATCGAGTTTCGATTGCGGGTGCTGTAGCGAACCTGGCGGGTGACGGTGAGAATATTCTGGTTATAGAGGGCGAGGGTTTCGGGGTTGAGTCCGCTGGCGGGTTTGAAGTAGGCGAGTTTGAAGCGCACGCCGTAATCAACAATTCCATAGCGAAGGACATCCAGCATTCCCCGCTGGTTCAGTTCCTGACATAGCCGATCGAGCCACTTCTGCTCGACGGTACTGCCGTGAATCTGGGATAGCTGCTTCCAGGTATCGGGTTGAGAATTCTGGATGAATTGCAGCAGCGTCAGGCGATCGAGGGCAAGTTCGCAATCGAAATGAGCAGCATTTCCTAACTGGTAGCCACCATCCGTCGTCAGGGACGCGACGATCGCATCCTCAAAGGCTTTCTCGGTGGTAGTCGCCGTAGTCATTATGACTCTGCCTCTAGCGAATCAGTTTCGGTGACTGCCTTCAAGAACTGCTTGTAGGCAACCTGACGAAGAATCTCCTGCAATTTACCACGCTGGAATTCATTCAAGTCTCACTTCAAGACGCCGTTCTCGTAACAGAGATTGACAAACCCCTGCTCAACCTCGTCCAGAAAATCGCTCAGGTTGGGTTGCCTATCAGGACAGTCATTGATCAGTTCGCAGGTGTCTGGATCAAAGTACTGATGGGTCATATTCTGAATGCCCATAACGGGGCGGCTTTGAAAATAGGGTTTGCCCTGGACAGACTGCCACATGACCCCGAATAATTTAGCATTGCCATGACGTATCCAGGCTGCACATAGCGTCATCGTCTGAGAACCGTTAGCGAATTGCGTATTCCGTGAACTGGCGCTTAAAGGGGGAGTGGAAGCCAATCACAATATCAGTTTTGGGAACTCCCATTTCCACGAGTTCTGCGGCAATGTCGTTTTCTGTACCGTTGTGCTGAAGCCAGATTTTGCCGTCTTTGAGGTCGAGGTGAAGGATGCAGCCATAAATTCTGCGATCGTCGTGCCAACCCACATGGACAAGCTGGTAGTGGTCCCTTGTGGTGTCGAAGATCAGCTCAGTTTCGATGTCCTGATCGTCACGGCTCAGGGCTGCATAGTTCTCCAGGAGTGTCTGGATAGTCTCGCGGTAGTGTTCTAAATTAGCCATTGGTCGATAACCTCCTGCTGGGGTCTGTAGACAATCAGTTTGAGTTGCTGGCTATGGATGATGCTTTGGGCAAGCTGGGTCGCGAAAAACGAGGTGAAGGTATCTAGCGGTACGGCAAGATAGAGGACGTAGTCTGGATATTGCTCCTCTAGAAGCATTCGATAGCTGATGAACTGCCCCAGCGCCGTATGAAATTCTGAAATGGCAGAGTTTTGCAGAAAGCTTTTGACCTCGACGGCAATTCTCTGTCCCTGTCGTTCTGCGGCAATCATTTTCTCGGCTCCCAGGTCGATGTACAGGTTGCCTAATTCGTAACGGAGCAACAGCGGATCATGAGTAATCGTCCAGCCGTCTTTTTCGAGGGCACGACGGACAATATCGTGGAAGGCATCTTTTCTAGACATCAGGCTCTCCCTCACTGATCTCTAGTTTGCCTGTGACGGCTGCGGTGATGAGCGATCGACGATATTCTTGAAGCTTTTCAATCTGACCATTTAGACAAGTAATAATTTTGTCAAAACAGTTTGTCTGATTGCTGGCATAAGAACAAATTTCTTTTTGTTCTTCAATCGGAGGCAATAAGACAGGTAGTCTTTCAAACAAATCAGCCCTGAGAGCTTTGGTTCCATGATCTGCTTCCTGAACAAAAGAAAGCACTCCATACTTGCAGGCAGAAAGTTGTCTTGCCAGGAATTCAGCAACTATTTTCTCTGAGCAATCAAGAGCTTTCATATCTTGATTAATAGTTAATGGGCTAGTTGAAACGGCAACAGGAAAGGAATGGGCTAAGATCATGCCTCTAACAACAACTAGAATCATGGGAGGAGACATAATTTTTATGGATGTTTCCTGTACAGAAAGTTCAGTAATGCAATCTATGGAGTCTCCAATCCAAAAACGTTTCATGTCTTTGGGGGTAATCCAAGAAATAGAACCGTTCCAGTAAGCAGGATTAGATTTATCTGGAGTTGAACCGCTTGAAAAAGTGGTGACATACTTTATTGGACTAACGTCCCAATGCTTAGGAATTTCACCAATCCAGGCAATGCCAGAATCTTTCATTGGGGCGTTTGGATTCAACCCTTTGCTGACAGCCTGGTTGATCAGAGCTGTGCGTTTTTCTTCAAGGAGTTGGATGAGGCACTGTTTTTTGGCGATCAGGGTGTCGATTGCGGCGGTTTTGCGATCGAGGAAGTGGGCGATCAATCTTTGGAGTTTTAGAGAGGGAAGAAACACTCTAAGATTTTCAATAACACCCATGCCAATATTCGGTTGGGTGCCAAAATTCCATGATAACTGAACTTGTTTTTGAAATAACTCTGAAGTCAGCACATGATAAAGGAACCGAGAATCGCAGATTTCTTTGTTGGCTCTAACTAAAGCTAAAGGATACCAAACATTAAATTCAATGTTATTGTCTACATAAGCTATTTTTCCAGTTGTTGATCCTGATTTAACAATAAAAATATCATTGCGCTTCGGCAAACATTTTCTTGAATAAATCT
>JBIKWV010000293.1:0-5977 GCA_044356135.1 Elainellaceae cyanobacterium | reverse complement strand
CGCGCTCCGCGCGGCTCTCTCACAAAAACCTCTATTTCACTTCCTGACGCCATTTCTCTCAAACCCCTGACTGGAAGCGTGAATGTGCGTACAGGCAATCGCCTACCGAATTTGATATTGAATGGAGCGCTGAATCGAATCCGGTGAAGTTGCCAACTCCCCTGCCAGCGCTGCCTTTAGCGCATCTGGCTCAACCAGTGGAAGTTTGAACTCCAGTCGTCGGAGCGGTAAATTTTCTGTTGTCACTGTGACTTCTGAGATTCCTTCAGTGCGATCGATACGGGCAAAGATCGAAGTCACGGTCAGACTTCTTGTAAATCGGCTAGTGGGATAAAGATTCGTCTGGAGTTGACTGGCGGGAGATAGAAAACGGCTCAACACCCAATCCGTCATCCAACCAGTAGCGAACCAGATGCTCAGGCCGATCAGAGGAAGCAGGAGCCAGAGCAGTGGCAGGCGAAACCAGGGTCGTTTGCAGTGGGGTTGAGCCATGTGAGGGGTATCAGAAAGCTAGATCAGAAAGTTTTGAGCTGTCAGCGTATTCGCCGCCGTTTGCTGGAGGCTTACCAGCGTAACGAAGCCGCGATTGCCTGTTCTGCTGTCCGGGTCAATCTGAACCAGCGTATGCGCACCGACCTGGATTGAGCGCAGGTCTTCTGCCGTCAGACGGACTCGACTGGAACGCGCAAATATCGGACGAAGATCAATGACATCCTCCCGAACCGAAAAGTCTAGAATCCGATCGCCCCCGTGTTCAACAGACTGGTAAACAAAGCGATCGCGCCCCGTACCCCCAATCAGAGTATCACGTCCAGCGCCACCGACGAACACATCACTGCCTGCTCCTCCAAGCAGTCGATCGTTGCCGCCCTGACCCCACAGTTGGTCGTTGCCTGCTGCACCCATGAGCGTATCGTTGCGATTGCTCCCGATGAGCTTCAGTGGTGCAGGAGTCAGGTTTATGGGGCCGAGTCGGTTGTAGATGACCGTTCCATTAGCGCGAGTTATCCGCAGCGCCTCAAACTCTGCATCATCCCGGTCAAAGCGGCCCACCACCGTCACTCTTTCGCCAGATTGCAGTGGCAACCTGCGATCGTCGAGATCCGCATCTACAAGGAGATTGCCCCTGGCATTACTCAGTACAAAATCATCATCATCCACCAGTCGCACCACCGTGCCCTCAATCGTTTCTAGGGTAGTGGATGGCAGATTGCGAAGCGTCCCACTCATGTTTTTTGTTTTTATTGTGTTAAACCATTGCTCAGTTGTCGATAATCTCTTGGACACAATTACTCTTTCAGTTAATCATCGAAGACATCAATAGTGTTTCCATTAGCGAGCGTAATCTGGATGGCCTCAAAGCTGTCGTCGTCATAGCTTCCCATAATCGTGACCCGATCGCCTGCCTTCAGATTGGCCTGACGGATGGCGGACCATTCTGCTTCGATCAGCATCTGCCCGGTGGCATCCCGGAGGATAAAGTCTTCACCCCATACCTGTACTACTTCACCAGAAACGGTGGTCGTATGGGTACGCTGAAGATCACCAATTGTGGTGAGTGTTGAGATTTGAGTGGTGCGGCGCTGAAGCGGTGAAGCGGTGACTGCGATCGCTGCGGTGAGCATTGCGGTCAAAGCAATCGCTGAAGCAAATCCGAGTTTCATAGGAACCCTCCAAACAGGAGTTATTTTTGTCTACAACTCCAGCTTGAAGGGCAAAGGTAACAGGAAGGTTTCAAGGGGCAACGAGCAGCAGTGGTAGTCGAATTTCAAAGGTAGAACCTTGCCCTGGATCGCTTTGCACTGTAATTGCCCCACTATGCACTTCGATGACCTGTCGAGCGATCGCCAGCCCCAGACCAAACCCGCCCGTTTGACGCAATCGCACCCGGTCGGCCCGATAAAATCGATCAAAGATATGGGGTAAATCCTTCGGCTCAATACCAATCCCGTTATCGCTGATTTGCAAAACAGCCCACCGATTGTTGTGGGAAAGCCTCACTTCAATCACGCCGCCCGGAGGCGTATAGCGATGGGCATTAACCAGCAAATTGGCGATCGCCTGTCGCAGCAAATCTGCCTCCGCCAGCACCTTGATCGATTCTGGCAGGGTAGTGTTCAGCGTTTGCTGTTTTGACTGAAACTGCTCCGCATGATGGTCTAGAATTACCGCTACAATCTGCTTCAGATCCACTGGCTTCAGCATCTCCAGTGACAATCGACCGTCGTGCCGTGCCAGGAAAAGCAGTTGGCTCACCAGCAGGCTCATGGATTCTGCCACTCCCACAATCGTGTGCAGGCGATCGCGCTGTTCTTGCGGGTCTACTGGCTCCATCAGACCCACCTGAGCATGGTTGAGAATGCCAGCGATCGGGGTTCGCAGTTCGTGGGAGGCATCGGCGGTGAACTGCTGAAGCTGCTGGTAAGAGCGTCGAATCGGCAGCATTGCCCTGCCCCCCAGCAGCCATCCTGTGAGGGCGATCGCCCCCAGCACCAGGGGAACTAGCACCGCTAGAAATAGACGAAGCTGTTGCAGGGGCACTTCGACGGCGCTGAGTGAGGCGGCAATCTGGAGATAGCCGATTAACCGTTCATTGTGATAGACGGGAAGGGTGAGCTGTCTGAGCCGCAGGAGACGCTGCGTTTGTGGGTCGTCAACTAGTAGCGTTTGAAAGCCAGCAGGTGTGGCGAGTTGCTGAGGCGGTACTTCGCCACTGAACTGGAGCAGCCGTCTTTTTGGGGTGTACCACCGGGCAAAGACCAGATTGCTGCTGAGGGGTAGGGTATCGCTGCCCAGCACAGGGACATTCTCTAAATCAGTCCGCTCCTGTCGTTCATACACAAAATTCTCAACCCCGGCGGCCATGATGCGGCTGGTGTCAGTTAGCGCCTGGTCAAAGCGGTGCAGCCGATCCTGTGCCTCCCGCAGGTACAGGATGCCGACAAATACCACCAGAATGCTCCCCATTGAGAGCGTGAACCAGGTTGCGAGATTGCTGCGGCTCCGATTAAACATGGTCATTGGGGGGCGCAGGGGAACTCTGGGATGGCACCTGATTGAGACAGTACCCCATACCGTAAACGGTTTGTAGCCAGTCCTCAGCCCCAACGGTTTGCAGCCGCTGCCGCAGGCGATGGATTAATATTGTTACCGCTTTGCTCTCCGGCTCCATGTCCCATTCCCAGAGTGCCTGTTCAATCTGGTCACGGGAAACCACCTGACGCGGATGTCGTATCAAATATTCCATGAGCTGAAATTCTCGTCCCGAAAGCTGGATTGTTCGCTCCTGTCGTTTCAGGGTGAGGGTGGTAAGATGCAGTTCTAGATTGCCCAGCGTGAGTATGTCTCCTTGCCACAGAGGGGATCGCCGCCCCAGTGCCCGCACCCGTGCCAGCAGTTCCATCAGGTTCACGGGTTTAATCAGGTAATCATCGGCTCCCACATCCAGTCCAGCAACTTTATCATGAATTGTATCTTTGGCAGTTAAGAACAGGACAGGTGAACTTTTTCCCATCTGACGATAGTGCTGGCAGAGCTGAAGCCCACTCACCTGGGGCAACATCCAGTCTAGAATCAGCAAATCGTAGTGTCGGTCTTCTATCAACCGCCGCGCAATTTCTCCTTCCTGGACGGCATCCACGCCATGTCCTGATTTCGTCAACGCGGTTTTCAAGGGCTCCAGTTGAATGGGGTCATCCTCGACCAGCAAGATTTTCATCCCGGCTTTTCGTTCTGTTCAACAGCTTCTACAATAGGCGATCGAGTCCCAAGCGACACACTACCCATGCCACTCCAGCGTGATTTTGGCAGAATTCAGACGGTCATCACAGTTCTGCTGTTGACCGTTGTAGTGCTATGGGGGGCGGTTGCTCTCTGGTTCATTTCAACCGTCTTCAGTCAGTCCAGCGCAGTTCCTCCCCCAAACCTTCCCTATCCCACCGTTCAGCTCTCACTCGATCTCACTGTTGTGGCGATCGATGCTGAAATCGCACAGGCAGATCGCCAAACTCAGGTCAGTGTCCGTACCATTGGTTCACCGCTGGAAGAAATTGAATTTCAGTTGTCCGTTACAGAGTTCGATGCCATCGAGCGGGCGATCGCAAAAGAATTAAATCTCGCGCCATCTGTAATTCACTCGCTCATTCGCTATCGCTTGAATTAGGCGATCGCCTCTCCCCTTTTGTTAGTCTGGAGCAAAATCCTTTTAATTGAGTAGGTGAGCGGTAAAACACCAAAACCCCAAAGACTTGTTCCGCCCGCTAAGCGGGCGGAACAAGTCTTTGGGGTTTGATCACCGCTCTCCTGAACTGCGTTCACCTTTTGCCTCTACCGTCGAATGAAACAATCGAATCCTCGCCCCCGCTTCTGGGAAATGCTGGCCAATACACCCCGTCTGTTGCGATTGGTGTGGCAGGGTACTCCCGGTTGGTTAATGTTGACGCTATTAATCACGCTGCTGTCATCGCTGGTGCCCGTGGTGCAGCTTTATATCAATAAGCTGATTGTGGACCAGGTAATTCAAGATCTGGGACAGCCTCAACCCAACTGGCAACCGCTGATCGTGCTCGTGAGTGCGGGGTTGGGGTTAATGCTGGCGCAGGGGGGCTTGAATCAGGCGCGGGGGTTTGTGTCGCAGGTGTTGAGCGATCGCTTTACCCTCTATGCCAATGACGTGCTGTTGCAACAGGCGATCCGGTTAGACCTGGCGCACTATGAGCTACCGGAATTTTATGACACATTGAGTCGTGCCCAGCAAAGCGGCAGTTCCTATCCCGTGCGGGTGTTGGGTACGCTGATGGAACTGGCGGGGCAGTTAATTACCTTCGGTGGTTTCTTGACGCTATTGCTCAGCTTTAATCCCGTCATTTTGCTACTGCTGGTGCTGACTTCGTTGCCTGCTCTGTGGGTGGGAGTTCGTTTCTCTGGGGTGCGCTTCTGGATGCTGCGGCGGCAGACGCAGAGTGGACGGTTAGCAGAGTATTTGCAGCAGGTGTTGACGACGCAGGAGTTTGTCAAAGAGGTGCGGCTGTATAACCTGGGGGATTACCTGCTGGGGCAGTGGCGCGATATTCGCAAACAGTTCAACCACGAAGCAGAGGTGCTGTCTTCCAAACAGGCGTGGATGCGGTTTGGTATTGGGTTGTTCAGTAATGTGGGGTTTTATGCGGCCTATGCCTGGGTGATTGTGAAAACGGTGCAGCGGGCGATCACCGTGGGCGATCTCACCATGTATACGGGTGCGTTTCAACAGTCGCAGGGACTGATTCAGGGAATCTTGCTCAATATTGCGTTTGTCTACGAGTTCAATCTGTATGTGTCGCAATATTTTGAGTTTCTGAATCTGAAACCCCAGGTGCTGGCCCCCAAGCATCCTGTTCACTTTCCCGTGCCGATTCAATCTGGCTTTGTCCTGCGGGATGTGCGATTCTCTTACCCTGGAGCAACGGAGCCAACGTTGAAGCGGATCAACCTGGAGGTAAAACCCGGTGAAAGTATTGCCCTGGTGGGAATGAATGGAGCCGGGAAAACAACCCTGTTAAAGCTATTGACCCGCTTTTATGACGTGGGTTCGGGCGAAATTACCATTGATGGCATTCCCCTCTGGGAATTTGATCTGGAAGAATTGCGGCGCAATGTGGGGGTTGTGTTCCAGGATTTCTCGCGGTACAACCTGAGCGTGCAGGACAATATCGGGTTTGGCAATTTGTCAGAACGCGAAAACCTGACCCGCATTGAGCAGGCGGCGATCGACGCGGGGGCGATGGGCGTGATTGACGAGCTAGAACACGGCTACGAAACGATTCTCGGCAAAACTTTTTCCGAAAGTGCTGAGCTGTCGGGCGGTCAATGGCAAAAAATTGGTCTGGCGCGGGCATTTATGACCCCGGCGCAAATTCTAATTCTGGATGAACCGACGGCGGCATTGGATGCGATCGCCGAATACGATCTGTTCCAGCGGTTTCGCCAGCTCACCCAG
>JBIKWV010000292.1:0-5980 GCA_044356135.1 Elainellaceae cyanobacterium | reverse complement strand
TATTTCCGATAACAGGATAAAGTATTCCTGCACTCACCCAGAATATTGATATAGAAGGAGTTTGATAACGTTTTGCATCACCTGATACGAAGTGCAAACTGTACTCAATCAATTAGAAAAATCGAGCAAAAATCAGCTCGACGAAACGCAAAAGAAGAAAAAGTGGAGTAATCCTACAAGCGTTACCCTGAGAATTACTCCAAAGGTCTCTAATGGAATTCATTCTGTATCTAAACTATCATTTCTGGCTCCCAAAAAGTCAAGTCTGCAATCCACGATACAAAAAAATTAGTCATTGCTTAATCAAGTTCTGGCAGGAAAGTGCGATGCTTCACATCACACTTTCCTGCCGCAAATTCAGAGCCGCAAGAAAAAACCTCCCGCTGTACGGGAGGTTTTTTCTTGCGGCTCATTCTTCCTATTGACCGCCGTTCTTCAGATTCTCCAGACCAGAGGTCACCGTTACTGATTCGATCCGATCGCCAATCTGAATCTGATCCACGACCTCCATTCCGCTGGTCACCTGACCAAACACCGCATAGTTACCATCCAGGAATCCCAAATCCCCCAGGGCAATGTAGAACTGGGCAGAGGCAGAGTCAGGGAACTGCGATCGCGCCATTGCCAGCGCCCCCCGGTTGTGTCGCAGAACAGGTGGCTGGGTAACCTGCGCTTCTGCAAAGGTTTTGCTGTAAATCGGTTGGTCAGATCCCTCTGGTTTAATTTCCAGGGGAATGTAGCGGGGTTGGCTGGTCACGGGATCCACAAAGCTACCTGCCCCCAGTTGGGTGGGAGGAACGCTGGTGTCTTTGCTCGTAGGGTCACCGCCCTGAGCCACAAACGGCTGTGGTTCCCGGATCACCCGGTGAAACATCAGACCGTCGTAAACCTTTCGGTTGACCAGATCCACAAAGTTGCCCGCTGTAATCGGCGCATTTTTCCCATCGACTTTAATGGTGATCTTTGCGCCCTTCACCGTCATTTCGACGGTTGCTTCACCGTCCAAACGGGGAAGATTGGCAAACTGAGCATCAGCCCCGGTTGCTTGAGCCACCGGAGAAGCTGTCTCTGTCGCGGCAGGGGAAGGCGTAGGACTGGTTGCTGTGGCTGAACTCCCAGTATTAGTACAGCTACTGATGAGAAGCACTACTCCCAGCAGCACTGGCAAAATCCGTCGAAGCATAGTTCCTCTTATGTCAAGTCACTTCTCTGATGATAGGCGGCAGAAAGTAGGAATTCCCCTCCGGAGAACGAAAACCGGGCATCCCCTTGTTCCTCTCGTTACTTTTCGCTATCTCTCGTTCCAGGCTTCTAGCCTGGGATGCGAACTGGAGGCTCTGCCTCCGGCAGGGTAATCTGAGGCAGAACCTCCGAGTTACTTTTCGCTATCTCTCGTTCCAGGCTTCTAACCTGGGATGCGAACTGGAGGCTCTGCCTTCGGCAGGGTAATCTGAGGCAGAGCCTCAGAACGGCATTTCCAGGCAGAGCCTGGAAACGAGGTTGACTTAAGGGATTAAGACTTAAAGCCCCTCTAAAGGTACCCCCAGAAACCGGGCCAGTTCCGCACCCTGGTTCTCAAGTTGCGACAGGGGAAGCGGTTCACCGACTGGTGTCAGAGGTACTTCACCTTTACCCCTGATCCGCAGATAGAGCGCCCGCTTCGGATTCAGGCCCTCCTTAATATCCACCCGGATCGCCTGCACATTTTCTAACTGATGCTCGACTTCGATCCGACGATTCTTGCCGGGATAGCCCCAGCGAAACACCTTCGCCATGCCCGTATCGCGGTTAAATTCGTTGTAGCCGCCCCCCACGTCCCAGATGATCACCAGCCACAGATAAAGCGACAGCAGGAGACCCGCTAACCCATAAAACCCCATCGCGATTCCCTGAGGAATGAAAATGAGCTGAGTCGGATCAGAGAATGGCAGCAGGTTCACCTGTAAATAACTGGAAATACTCGACAGCAGGAACCCCAGACCACCAACGAACACCACCGTCGCCCAGAAATAGTTGCTGAGACGGCGAGAGCCGAGGATGGTCTGGCGCAAGACGCGACTATCGGTGGAAGCGATCGCTGAAGCCTTCATGGTTGTCACCGGGGTTTATTAAGGTTGTCAGAACAGAACTTTAGAATTCTTCTCCCATTATCTCCGCTCATGTAAACATCTCATCGCCATCGCCTCAACGATTGGGAGAGACAGAGAGAGCGGTATCGTCCGTAAGCAGGAGTTTTTCCGCTGCGAGCAACGATGGATAAGGATTTTGGCGCTGATGAAGCCGAAGATTTCGGATCAGAGGCGCAAGCGCAAAAACTTAAAAAATTTTTAGCTGAGAGGCACGTATCAGATTGTAAAAATTTTCGTATCTACTTATCATATATAGGCATTAGTCCTACTTGGTGATGCCCCGATACTCCAAATGGATGAGGGTGTACTCTATGAGGTGTATCCTCAAGAGTAACGCCAAGATTCAGAACATCCTCTCCTGTTCCCCCAGTCCCCTGACCGGGTTCTGAAATTTGGGGACAGGAGTCTGACGCCATATTAAGAGGATATGTAAATGACCATAGCAATGGGACGAGCGCAAGCCAGCCGAGGATGGTTTGATGTCCTCGACGACTGGCTCAAGCGCGACCGATTCGTCTTCGTCGGTTGGTCGGGTGTGCTGCTGTTCCCCTGTGCGTACCTCGCACTCGGCGGCTGGCTCACCGGAACCACCTTTGTCACCTCCTGGTACACCCACGGTCTGGCATCTTCCTATCTGGAAGGCTGCAACTTCCTGACCGTGGCTGTCTCCACCCCCCCCAACAGCCTGGGCCATTCCCTTCTGTTCCTGTGGGGTCCCGAAGCCCAGTGGGACTTCACCCGCTGGTGTCAGCTCGGCGGTCTGTGGACCTTCGTTGCCCTCCACGGTGCCTTCGGACTGATTGGCTTCATGCTGCGTCAGTTTGAGATTGCTCGACTGGTGGGCATCCGTCCCTACAATGCGCTGGCCTTCAGTGGTCCGATTGCGGTGTTCGTCAGCGTATTCCTGATGTACCCGTTGGGTCAGTCAGGCTGGTTCTTTGCCCCCAGTTTTGGGGTGGCTGCCATTTTCCGTTTCATCCTGTTTGTGCAGGGCTTCCACAACTTCACGCTGAACCCATTCCACATGATGGGGGTCGCTGGAATTCTGGGGGGAGCACTGCTGTGTGCGATTCACGGAGCGACCGTGGAGAACACGCTGTTCCAGGATGGGGACAAGGCCAACACGTTCCGTGCGTTCAACCCGACGCAGTCTGAAGAGACCTATTCGATGGTGACGGCAAACCGTTTTTGGTCGCAGATCTTTGGAATTGCGTTCAGCAACAAGCGGTGGCTGCACTTCTTCATGCTGTTTGTTCCGGTGACGGGGCTATGGATGGCGAGTGTGGGCATTGTGGGTCTGGCGCTCAACCTGCGAGCGTATGACTTTGTGTCGCAGGAACTGCGGGCAGCCGAGGATCCTGAGTTTGAGACGTTCTACACGAAGAACATCTTGTTGAACGAGGGGATTCGCGCCTGGATGGCACCCCAAGACCAACCGCACGAGAAGTTTGTATTCCCTGAAGAGGTACTGCCTCGCGGTAACGCGCTGTAAGCGCTTTCAGATTAGAAAGGCCGCCCACATAGGGGCGGCCTTTTTCTTTGGCATTTTCTCGTTACTGGCGTCCCGCCAGTAATGCCTACCGGAGGCTCTGCCTCCTACTTTGAGCAGGAGGCAGAGCCTCCGGTAAACCCGTCTCCAGGCGAAGCCTGGGGACGAGGAAAATTAAAAAGGCCGTCCACATGTGGTGGCCTTTTGCTTTCTTTCGTATTTCCTTGTCCGGTTTCCCCTTATTAAGTTAAATTTAATTAAGATTCGTTCTCAGAATGCTTCATCAAGTCACTGGAGTTTTTGCCGATCGGCACGACTCCGAAGTGACTGGAGTATCTTTTAGAGAGATAGCAGCACTTCTTTTTAATCCCTCTAGCATTCTCATTACGGCACATCTGTTTACGGCACATCTGTATTTAGAACTTTAGGGGCGACGCCAATCATGAAACTATCCTGGAGAGTCATTCTTCTCTGGACACTGCCAGCCCTCGTCATCGGCTTTTTCTTCTGGCAGGGGGCCTTCTCCGCGACACCCATGGAGTTTGGCAAGAACACCGCCAGCACTCGCATGACCTATGGTCGCTTCCTGGAATACCTGGATGCGGGTCGGGTGACCAGCGTTGACCTGTATGACGGTGGACGCACTGCCGTGGTGGAAGCCGTTGACCCGGTGCTGGACAACCGTTTGCAGCGCCTGCGGGTAGATCTGCCCACCAGCGCACCCGAGCTTGTCACCCGTCTGCGGAGTGAAGGTATCAACTTTGATGTCCATCCTCCCCGCAACGATGGTGCCATCTGGGGTCTGCTAGGCAACCTGCTGTTCCCCATCATGCTGATTGGTGGACTGTTCTTTTTGTTCCGCCGCTCCAGCAACGTCCCCGGTGGTCCTGGTCAGGCGATGAACTTCGGCAAGTCCCGCGCCCGCTTCCAGATGGAGGCAAAAACTGGCGTCCTGTTTGACGATGTGGCAGGGATTGAAGAGGCCAAAGAAGAACTCCAGGAAGTCGTAACCTTCCTCAAGAAACCTGAGCGCTTCACCGCAGTCGGTGCCAAAATTCCCAAAGGTGTGCTGCTGGTCGGCCCTCCAGGAACGGGTAAAACACTGCTGGCCAAGGCGATCGCCGGAGAAGCAGGCGTGCCTTTCTTCAGCATTTCGGGTTCCGAGTTTGTGGAAATGTTCGTTGGCGTCGGTGCTTCCCGCGTCCGCGACCTGTTCAAGAAGGCAAAGGAAAACGCCCCCTGCATCATCTTCATTGATGAAATTGACGCGGTGGGTCGTCAGCGGGGAGCAGGTATCGGTGGCGGCAACGACGAGCGGGAGCAGACCCTGAACCAGTTGCTGACCGAGATGGATGGTTTCGAAGGCAATACGGGGATTATCATCATCGCGGCGACCAACCGTCCCGACGTGCTGGATTCTGCCCTGCTGCGTCCCGGTCGCTTTGACCGTCAGGTAACCGTGGATGCACCCGATATCAAAGGCCGTCTGGAGGTTCTCCAGGTTCACGCCCGCAACAAGAAACTGGCGAAGGAAGTCTCTCTGGAGGCGATCGCCCGTCGCACCCCCGGCTTTACCGGAGCTGACCTGGCCAACCTGCTGAACGAAGCCGCCATCCTGACGGCTCGTCGCCGCAAAGACGAAATCACCATGCTGGAAATCGACGATGCGGTCGATCGTGTGGTCGCCGGAATGGAAGGCACACCGCTGGTGGACAGCAAGAGCAAGCGCCTGATCGCCTACCACGAAATTGGCCATGCGATCGTTGGCACCCTGGAGAAGTCACACGATCCCGTCCAGAAGGTCACGCTGATCCCCCGTGGACAGGCGCAGGGACTCACCTGGTTTACCCCCAGTGAAGATCAGGGGCTGATTTCTCGCTCTCAGATCCTGGCCCGCATTACTGGGGCACTGGGCGGTCGTGCTGCCGAGCAGGTGATCTTTGGCGATGCCGAAGTGACCACTGGCGCAGGCGGCGATCTCCAGCAGGTATCGATGATGGCGCGCCAAATGGTGACCCGATTTGGGATGTCGGATCTGGGGCCTGTGTCGCTGGAGAGCCAGAGCGGTGAGGTGTTTCTGGGCCGCGACTGGATGACCCGCTCCGACTACTCCGAAGAAATTGCGGCGCGAGTGGATGCTCAGGTGCGTTCGATTGTGGAGCATTGCTATGACCAGGCGTGCCGCATTGTTCGTGAGAACCGTGTGGTGATTGACCGTCTGGTGGATCTGCTGGTCGATAAGGAAACCATCGACGGTGAAGAGTTTCGGCAGATTGTAGCGGAATACACCGTGGTTCCTGAGAAGGAGCAGTACGTTCCGCAGCTCTAAGGCTGGCTCAACAGTTCAAACAGAGAAGGCGCG
>JBIKWV010000291.1:0-5989 GCA_044356135.1 Elainellaceae cyanobacterium | reverse complement strand
TCCATCTATTTGCTGTTATCTGGGCGCTTTGCAACGCTTATGAACTCTAGTGCCGCCGAACCAGACAATCTCGTGTCAATCAGCACAGGCGACTTTGCTGGAGAAACAGCTTTGCTAGATAACCGACCTGCATCGACCACGATTAAGGCGATCGAAGCAGCAGAAGTTCTCGTCATTCCTCGGCAACAATTAGCAGAGAAATTGGTCCAAGATAAGGATTTTGCAGGTCGGTTCTACCATTTAATGGCGATTAAGCTGTCCGGCCGACTAAGGGAACTGTCTAACTTAATGGCACAGCGACAAATCAAAGAAGGCGAGCCATTACGCAAAGTCCTGATGGTTTTTGCGACATTGAATGACAGTGACATCTCCTGGATGATCGCGAATGGTACTGCCGAAAAAGCAGCATTGGGGAGTACCTTGATTCAGCAAAACCAATCCGTGCCAGCTGTCTACTTGCTGCTGGAAGGAATGCTGGGCATTTACATTGCTGCCAATGGCCAAAATATTGAGGTGGCAAAGCGAGTCAAAGGGGATATTCTCGGTGAGATGTCCTTCGTCGATGGTGGAACTGCATCTGCTACGGTTAAAACGCTGGAAAATGCCTGGGTATTGGGATTACCACAATCACTCTTGAGCGCTAAATTGCAAGAAGATCGAGGCTTTGCCAGTCGCTTTTACAGGGCGATCGCTCAAATTCTCTCCACTCGTTGTCAGGATCTTCTGATTCGTGGCGGTGTCGCTGCGCTAGATGCCAGTCAAATCAACCTGCTATCAGAAGACATTGAAGTAGAAGATGAAATCGATCTGGATGTTCTCGAAGGTACTGCGATCGCGGGTAGACGATTTGATTGGCTGCTTCAGCGATTGCGTCGTTAATGAGATGCTTGACGAGCCTAAGCGCAGATTGGTGGATAAATTGTCTGCTAAGAAGTAACAGGATTTATGGAGAGTATGGAGAATAAGGGGAATAAGGACAGTATTTTTAGGCAATCAGCCCTGGAACAGCTATCTTCGCCAGAGCGTCTTGACCAACTCATGCAGGTGATTAACCCAATGGATTGGATCGCTCTGCTCACTCTGGGCAGTTTAGTTGGAGGGTCGCTAATTTGGAGTATTGTCGGACGCATTCCGATGACCGTCGATGGTCAAGGAATTTTTATTCAACCCCGACGAGTCATTGATGTCCAATCTAATATTGCTGGGCAACTGAGTGAGTTACGTATTCGGGGTGGTCAATGTGTTGCCGAAGATGAGATTCTAGCAACGATTGAACCAACTGAATTGAAACAGCAATTGTTTTTGGCGCAGGGCAAACTCGTCGAATTACAATCCCAGGCTCAGAGCACATTGGCGTTATCGGGGCGGCGCATACAAGTCGAAAGAGGCTCCATTGCAGCATCACGCGATAATATTATGCGACGCTTGGAAGATGCTCGTGCTCTCACCCCCATTCTTAAATCTAGAGGGCTAGATGCGCTCCAAGAAAAGCGGCGTAGTTTAGAGCAGCGACTACGAGATGCACGAGCGCTTGTGCCTGTGATGCAGCAACGTTTAGAAAATCGCAGGCAGCTTGCGACAGAAGGAGCTATGTCAAGAGAATCCATTTTAGACGTAGAGCGACAATATGTTGAGGCTCGCCAAACGGTCGCTGATATTGAGGTTCAACTCAAGGAACAAGAAGTGCAGTTAACTCAGACTGAACGAGAGTATTTAAATAATATTCGATCGATCAGCGACCTCGAGGCACAACTGCAAGAGTTGAATACTCGCAGCAAACGCCTAGACCAGGAAAGCTTGGAAACTGTAACTCAGCGCAATCGAGAAATTCAGGAAATCAATCGTGAAGTGATTCGTTTAGAACAGCAGATTACCCTAAATAGCAAAATTAGGAGTTCCCAAGCAGGCTGTATTTTGGAAGTCAACTCAATGCAAGGGCAGGTTGTTCAACCTGGAAGCAAAATTGGAACGATGCAAGTCACGACTCAAAATGCACAGCTCAGTGGTGTTCTATACTTTCCTGCCAAAGACGGGAAGCAGATTCAACCCGGTATGACGATCACGATTACACCGGACACGGTGCAGCGAGAGCGTTTTGGCGGTGTACTTGCCAGGGTGGCTAGTGTGTCACAATTACCGGTTACACGGGAGGGAGCAACTGCGGTAATTGGTAATCCAGAAGTTGTCCAATCCCTATTTAATTCTGGTGGTGTCATCGAAGTCCATGCGACGCTAGAAACCGATCCACGAACGTTTAGTGGTTTCAAATGGTCTTCTTCTAAGGGACCCGAATCTAAAATCACACCAGGTACACCCGCCACTGCTCGTACTACTGTGGAAGATCGCCCGCCCATTACCTTTGTCTTACCTTTTCTGCGTGACCTTGTTGGTTTGAAGTAAAGACTTATGCAGCTACTCGCCCAGCCCAAACCTGTTGATACATCTGCCTCAGCTCCTAGCCAACCTAAGTATAAAAATCGCCGCTTCCGCACACCCACACTGCTACAAATGGAAGCAGTAGAATGTGGTGCGGCTAGCTTGGGCATCATGCTCTCGTACTTCGGTCGCATTGTCCCCCTCGCTGAACTCCGCAACAATTGTGGTGTTTCGCGAGATGGTAGTAAGGCATCCAATATTCTGAAAGCAGCCCGGAGCTATGGATTGCAGGCTAAAGGCTTTAAAAAGGAAACGGCGCAACTGCTTGAGATCAAGCCTCCCTATATTGTTTTCTGGAACTTCAACCACTTCTTGATCGTTGAAGGGTTTGTTGGCGATCGCATTTATCTGAATGATCCGGCTACAGGTCCACGTAGTGTCACTGCTGAGGAATTCGACGAAGCCTACACGGGCGTTGTGCTGATCATGGAGCCGGGAGCCGAATTTCGCAAAGGCGGTCGCAAACCTAGTGCGATTGGGGCTTTGCTCAATCGCTTGAAGGGTGCTCACAAAGAGTTGTTCTACTGTATTGCCATCGGTTTTCTCTTAGTTCTACCCAATTTAGCGATCGCTGCCTTTGGTCAAGTCTTTGTCGATCAAATTCTGATTGAAAATCGCAACGATTGGCTGCGTCCGTTGGTCGCGGCAATGATTTTCACGCTACTGCTACAAGCAGGATTGAAATTCATCCAATTTCAGAAACTACGTTATTTTCAATTACGCCTTGCCGTTGGCATGACTGGCAGATTTCTCTGGCATATCCTCCATCTACCAGTGGGTTTCTATGCCCAACGATTTGCTGGGGAAATTAGTAGTCGCGTGGAACTGAACACGAAAGTTGCCTCCGTCATGTCTGGCGAACTCGCAACGGCTGCGATCGATGCTGTCATGATTATCTTTTATGGCACTGTCATGCTGGCCTATGATCCAATCTTGACTTTAATTGGTATCGCATCGGTTGTCATTAATATGCTAGTTCTGCGCTGGATTTCGCGTGGGCGGGTTGATACACACATGCGACTGACACAGGACTATGGTGTCATGGCTGGGGTCGAAATCAGCGGCATCATGAGCATTGAGACACTGAAATCAGCGGCATTAGAGTCAGACTTCTTCGCACGTTGGTCAGGCTACTTTGCTAAAACAACGAACTCCGAACAAGACTTAAACAAAACAGACTTAATCATTGGTAGTCTACCGACTCTATTATCTTCCCTAACAACTGCTGCACTGTTAGTCATTGGGGGATTGCGGGTTATGGAGGGCCATCTCAGTATTGGGATGCTAGTCGCTTTTCAAACCCTGATGGGCGAATTCCAACAACCCGTGAATGTACTCCTGAGTTTAGGCAATCGCATTCAGGAACTCCATGGAGATATTAATCGCCTTGATGATGTCTTGACGAATCCAGTTGATAATTCTCTCAAAGCGGAGGCTCAAGCCCTACCTGCATCCACTAGAGCATATGCTGCTCCTCTTCAGCAAACTCGCCTACGCGGGGCTATCGAACTGCGCAACGTCACCTTTGGCTATAGTCGAGCTGAGGAGCCTCTGATTCAGGATTTCAGTTGTAAACTCGCGCCCGGACAACGAATTGCCTTTGTCGGTGGTAGTGGCTCTGGGAAATCAACCCTCTCCAAATTGATTACTGGTTTATACGAACCTTGGGAAGGCGAAATCTTGTTTGATGGCATTCCGCGATCGCAAGTCTCTCGCTCAGTGCTCGCCAATTCCTTGGCGATGGTCGAGCAAGAAATCTTTCTATTCGGCGGTACAGTTCGAGACAATCTAACACTTTGGGATACGACCATTTCTGATGCCAATCTGGTACGCGCCTGCGAAGATGCTGCCATCTTTGATGTGGTCATGGCAATTCCCGGCGGCTTCAACGGTCAGCTATTAGAAGGAGGCGCAAACCTGAGTGGGGGACAGCGCCAGCGACTGGAAATTGCTCGTGCGCTGGTGACCAACCCTTCTATCTTGTGCATGGATGAAGCAACCAGCGCCCTAGATGCCGAAACCGAGAAGATTATCGATCGCAATATCAGACGACGCAGTGCAACCTGTATCATCGTAGCCCACCGTCTCAGTACAATTAGGGACTGTGACGAAATTGTTGTCCTGGATCAAGGGGAGGTGGTTCAACGCGGTACACATGATGAGATGAAGGATGTTGCAGGTCCCTATGCTGACCTGATTCACGCTGAATAACTGCAAACCCATAGCATAGAAGAGGGAATCATCCATGCTACTTGAGACCAATCAATCTAGAGCTAATCTTTTAGAGCAGTATGGTGCTACTTCTGGCGAGATCGAAGAGTTATTAGCCTACAACGCCAATTCCTTCAGCGGTACACTCACTCACTCCTCCCTTCCCCTAGAATCAGAACCTCATATTACTGACTGGAAAGGTTATGCTGTGGAGGCTGAATCGATTGGAACGTTTTCTGCGTTAAAGCAGCATCTCGTCCAATTACAGTTTCCCATTCGATCAGGCATCAGCCAAACTGACGATTACCGTGCAGCTACCCGTAAAGGACAAACGACGGTCGAAATGGCTACCGCGACTGGTTTAGTGTTACAAGAACCAGAAGCTCTGAAACTCCTGATTCATCCCACTGTAGCAGGCGCAATTCCCGTCATCATTACTGGCTGCCGAGCAGATTTTGTTGCTTTAGTACAAGCGCTCACCCGTCGCAACGAGCCAGACAGTATTCCTGACTCAATGGGATCCGTTATTGTGGGCGGCTACAACAATTGGAGCCGAGTACGACAATATCGACAAGCTTGGGAATCTCGACAACCTCAACCCGTCAGCGAACCAGACTGGCAAGTAGAATTTCAAAACTTAATTCCCCAAAAATCACGCTATCAAGATCGCTTCATCCTCCTGAGCCGAGGAGTCTACAGTGCTGTCTCTGCCGTTGAGTTAGGACTGCCTGAGGCAGAGTGGCTAGAATCCTCCCTCATGGTGCGCTTAGAGCACGAATGTTGTCACTATTTCACCCGTAGAGTGTTTGGAGTGATGCGAAACAACGCCCTTGATGAACTCATCGCTGACTATCAAGGCATCATCAGCGTCAATTACGGGCAATACCGCGCTGACTGGTTCTTACGCTTTGTGGGACTAGAGGCATTTCCACACTATCGCCAGGGAGGGCGACTGCAAAACTACCGCGGCGAACCACCCTTGTCCGATCGCGCCTTCACAATTTTGCAATGCCTGGTCAAAGATGCCGCTGAAAATCTAGAGCGCTTCAACCACCGACATTTAGATGAATTACAAACTTCAGCCTCTCGATCGCGACTACTCGTCATCCTCACGACTTTAACTTTAGAAGACCTCTGTCGAGAGCAAGGAAATGTTCTAGAGCAACTTTGGCTAAACGGTGTTGCTTAATTCATCCTCCCAATTAGCAATGCCGACTAAACTAACCACGAGTGTGAAACTCAACCAGTCCACGCAGGATGGAGAGCCGAAATTGCCCTGCTCTCGATACCTCCCAATCAGTTAAGGAGATTTCCAGTAATGAAATGACCTGCGTTGTGTGGG
>JBIKWV010000290.1:0-5991 GCA_044356135.1 Elainellaceae cyanobacterium | reverse complement strand
CGCCCTCCAGAATTTGGGTTTTCGGTTTTCGGAGAGGCACTGAATAGAAGACAAGATTTTCAAGGGAGAGCCAGTAAAAAGCCAGGGATCTCCCAGGGGAATACAAAAAGTATTATTTAATACTTTGCTTCTCGATCGCACAACAATTGCATTTTCTACTGTTCTAGATAAATTTGCCTTCTTAACAATGCGACTGAGATTCTTGAGGGAATCGTGAAGTCTCAGTGTAAATCCTGGATGTCGAAGAGTTTAGAGTGATATTTTTGTCATGTAAATGTGTGTTTCCACTGAGGGCTTGATGGATTGCAAGGCGATCGCCCACTGCATCCCAGTTCAATCCCCAATTCCACAGATCTCCCTGTTGCAGAAGAACTGGCTAAGTGAGTTTACCGACACGGTCGGCTTAACGACCGTCTGAATTTCGCCTCATTGGTTGTTGCGATCGCCCACACATCTGGTGGGCTACTTCGCGCTGCCGACTCACCCCTGATCGACTCGTCACTGCTGCAAGGGAACTTTCTATGCGTCACCCATCTCATTCAACCTCCAGCCTGCCCGTTAACCATTTTCATTCCTCTGTTTCCCTGCCTGACCGTTTACTCGATCGCGCTTCACAGCCGACCGGAGCAGGCAGTCCTCGCTTTCGGTTAAATCACGCCTCCAGCAGTGCTACACCTCATCGGCTGGTGTTTGTGGATGGGGGTATTGAGTCGTTTCGCAGTTTGTCTTCGGGGGCGTTGCGGGGGAGTCGAGTGGTGGTGCTCGACAGCCAACGCAATGGGGTGCAGCAGATTAGCGCAGCGCTGGCTCAGCACCGTAATCTTTCCAGTATTCACATTGTTTCTAATGGTCGGGCTGGAGCACTGGAACTGGGGAACACCATTCTCCATGCGCGCAATCTGGGGCAGTACCGCAGTGCCCTGCAAAACTGGCGTCAGTCCCTGACTCAGGGAGCCGAAATCTTCCTCTATGGGTGCAACGTGGCGCAGGGGCAGCAGGGCAGCGCCTTTGTGCGGCGCTTGGGGCAACTGACAGGACGGGCGATCGCAGCCTCCACCGACCTCACCGGAAATGCGGCTCGCGGGGGGGACTGGGATCTGGAGTTTAAGACTGGACGAATTCGTTCCGGTCTGGCCTTCTCCACCCAGGCCATGCGGGCTTACCGGGGAGTTCTGGACATGGGTACGGGCCTGCGGGCGGACTACTACGACAATATTGACCTGACGAATCTCCAGTTCAGCCGCACCGACGCGACGGTGAACTTTGATTGGGGCGGCGCTTCTCCCAGTCCGGCAATGGCTCCCGACACCTTCTCCGTCCGCTGGACTGGCAAGGTTCAGCCCCGCTACAGCGAAACCTACACCTTCTATACGGGGGCTGACGATGGCACCCGCCTCTGGGTGAACAACCAGCTTGTGATCGATAACTGGCGCGACCAGCCCGCGATCGAACGCAGCGGTACCATTACCCTCCAGGCCGGACAACTCTACGACCTTCGCCTGGAGTACTACGAGCGGGGGGGGCAGGCTGCCTCTCGCCTGCTATGGTCCAGCCCGACGCAAACCAAAGAGGTGATTCCCCAATCGCGGCTCTACCTGCCCGATGCCGTGGATCTGCCCCCCACCGCCAGCCTGATTGCAGGCAACGCACCCACCTCAGGTGCAGCGACCCATCGCTTTAACGTCCTCTATGGCGATGACACCGGGATCAACGCTGCCACCCTGGACAGCAGCGACCTGGTGGTAACCGGGCCAAATGGCTTCTCTCAAACCGCCACCCTGGTCGGCGTCGATGCACCCGGAAATGGCACTCCCCGCACCGCCACCTACAGCATTGCTGCGCCCGGTGGCACCTGGGACAGTGCCGACAACGGCGACTACACGGTGACCCTCCAGGCGAATCAGGTCATGGATACTGGCGGGAATGCGATCGCCGCAGGCAGTCTGGGTAGCTTCCAGGTAAGCCTGACCCCCCCGCCTCCCGCTGGCAGCGGCAATGGTCTGCGGGCAGAGTACTATGACAACCTGGATTTCACTGGTTCCGTAGTGGTGCGCACCGATGCCAGCATTAACTTCGAGTGGGGCAATGCTGCGCCAATGGCATCGATGGGAGCGGATACCTTCTCGGTGCGCTGGAGTGGCCAAATTGAACCTCGCTACAGCGACACCTACACCTTCCAGACCACCACGGATGATGGGGTACGCCTGTGGGTGAATGACCAGCTTGTGATTAACCAGTGGCGCAACCAGGCACCGACGAACTGGACGGGCAGCATTGCCCTACAGGCGGGCCAGCGTTACAACATTCGCATGGAATACTTCGAGAACGGCGGCGGCGCATCGGCGGCGCTGGGCTGGTCGAGTCAGCGTCAGCCCTGGGAGATCATTCCCCAGTCCCAGTTGTTCTCCAATACGGCCCCCATTGCGATGGCTCCCACCGCCAGTTTGCAGGCCAGCGGATTGACCACAGCGGGCACTGATCCCTATCGCTTTAACGTGATCTACAGCGATGATTCCGGTATCAACGTGACCACGCTGGACAGCAATGACATCGTGGTGACCGGACCCAACGGTTTCTCCCAGGCAGCCACCCTGGTCAGCATCGATCTCTCCAGCAATGGTACCCCTCGCACTGCTACCTATAGCATCACTGCCCCTGATGGCACCTGGGACACTGCGGACAACGGCGACTACACCGTTTCCCTGCAAGCCAATCAGGTCACCGACATCGACGGGGGGGCGGTTGCCGCAGGCAGTCTGGGCAATGTGCAGGTGAATATTGCGCCGCCCCCTCCGGTGGGGAGTGGGAATGGTCTGCGGGCAGAATACTACGACAACATGGATCTGACCGGGCCGCTGGTGGTGCGCACTGATGCCAGTATCAACTTTGAGTGGGGCAATAGCGCTCCCATGTCTTCGATGGGAGCCGATACTTTCTCGGTGCGGTGGCTGGGGCAGATTTCTCCCCGCTACAGCGAAACTTACACCTTCCAGACCACGACGGATGATGGCGTGCGCCTGTGGGTCAACGATCAGCTTTTAATTGATCGATGGCAGAACCAGCCACCGATTAATTGGACGGGCAGCATTGCCCTGGAGGCAGGCCAGCGCTACAACCTGCGCATGGAATACTTCGAGAATGGCGGTGGTGCCATGTCGGCTCTCAGTTGGTCCAGCCAGAGTCAGTCATTGGAGATTGTTCCTCAGTCTCAACTGTTTTCTGACACGGTGCCTGTTGTCCCCCCGCCTGCCCCCGGCCCCAGCCGTATCGCGCCAACCGCTTCTTCGCTGACGGTGAGTGAGACGAGTGGACGTGCCATCATCACCCTGGAACGTACTGGTGATACCAGCACCCCTGCCTCGGTGGCGTACAACACCGTCGCTGGGACTGCAACTGCTGGCGCAGACTTTACCCCCGTCACCGGACGGATTGAATTTGCGCCCGGAGTCACCACCCGCACCGTAGAAATTCCCATTCTTCAGGACAGCCTGACGGAGGGAGATGAGACGATTATCTTTACTCCGGACAACGCAATTGGTGCCGATCTGGGCGTTCCCCGTACAGTTGCTATCACCATCACCGACGGCACCGTAACCGAAACAGGCACTCCGCCAGCAGGGGCTTTCAATTTTGCGAATTTTGCCGACGTATCGAGCCTGCGGCTGAACGGTGATGCCCAGCAGATTGGACAGGCGCTGCGATTGACCTCCGATCGCGGCTGGATGGTGGGGAGTGCATTCCTGAGAGATGCGATCGCCATCAACGGCAACACCTCCTTCCAGACACAGTTCCAGTTCCGCATCGGCGGTATCCAGGGCACGACCGGAGCCGATGGCTTCACCTTTGTTCTACAAAACAATCTGGCGGGTGCTGCGTTGCTCGGCAATGGTGGCGGTTCTCTGGGCTACGAGGGCACCGGGCGCAACAGTCTCGCCATTGAATTTGACACCTTTAATAATGGTGGCAATGACATCAACGACAACCATATTTCGCTGCTCCAGGATGGCAACATTGTGACGCCGCTGGCGACGGTTGCGGCACCCATGGATCTGAATAGTGGAGAGGCGATCAATGCATGGGTGGATTACGACGGCATTAGCGATCGCCTCCAGGTCTTCCTCTCCAGTTCCACCACCAAGCCGTTAACGCCTGTGCTGTCCCAGAACCTTGATCTGGTGGCCACACTGGGTACGTCCATGTTCCTTGGCTTTACAGGTGCAAACGGGGGGCAGCACAACACCTATGACATCGAGCACTGGCGTTACAGCAATACCCTGCAAGCGCCACCCCCTGACGGTTTTCTGTTTAGTCAGCCGAATGTTTCTATCGGGGAAGCGGGAACGTCGATGGCGATCGCCGTTGAACGTCGGGGCGATCTGAGCGGTGCTGCCAGTGTGGTCGTGGAAACGGTAGACGGAACTGCCCGTGCTGGACTGGACTATACCGCCGTGCTGCAAACCCTCCAGTTTGCGCCGGGGCAGGCCGTGCAGACGCTCAATGTGCCTATTCTGAATGATGCACTGGTGGAGGGAGATGAAAGCTTTAACCTGCGTCTGCGAGATGCTGTGGGAGGTGCAATGAGTATCCCAGCGTCGATGACCGTGAGCATTGCCGATAACGATGCAGGGAATTTCGTTAGAGAAACGGTGTTGAGCGGTCTGCGGATGCCGACGGCGATCGAATGGACGATGGGCGGTAATCGCATGTTGATCGCCGAAAAGGGTGGGGTGGTGAAGGTCCACGATAATGGTGTACTGTTGCCCACGCCGTTTATAGACATCTCGCAACAGGTAAATGAAGCACGCGATCGCGGTCTTCTAGGATTGGCAATTCATCCGAATTTCCCGGCGGAGCCTTATGTATACCTGCTGTTCACCTACGACCCACCGGAGGTCTACAACCCCGAAAACGTGAATAATCCCAACAACTATGCAGGTCCCGATGAGCAGGGCAACCGCCCCTCTCGTCTGATCCGCGTCACCGCTGACCCTGCGACTAATTTCAGAACGGCGATTCCCGGTAGTGAAGTGATCTTACTGGGTACCAACAGCAACTGGCAGTACACCAGCCGACCCGACGGCAACAGCACCGCTGATTTCACGATTCCTGCGTCTGGCATTCACAACGGGACAACGCTGAATATTCCAGCAAACCTGCGCGAGGGCGGCACCAACAACCTGCGCGACTATCTGGCCTCCGATAGTGAGTCCCACACCATTGGCAGTGTCCGCTTTGGAACGGATGGAATGCTGTTTGTCAGCAATGGTGACGGTACCTCCTATAACCGCATGGATGATCGCACAATTCGTGTTCAGGATCTGGATAACCTGTCGGGTAAGATGCTGCGCATTGATCCGATGACGGGACGGGGCCTTTCCAGCAACCCGTTCTACAACGGTGATGCCGACAGTAATCGCTCGAAGGTGTACAGCTATGGCCTGCGTAATCCCTTCCGATTTGCCGTTAACCGCACCACTAATGAGCCGTTCATCGGGGATGTGGGCTGGTTTAGCTGGGAGGAGGTGAATACCGGTAGAGGCAGAAACTTTGGCTGGCCTTATTATGAAGGTCCCAATCCAACCGCTGGCGGTTACGCTGATCTGCCCCAGGCGCAGGCGTTCTACGTCAGTCCTCAATCCTATGAGGCTCCCCTGATTGCTCGCAGTCACGCCAGTGGATTCAGTGCGATCGCTGTTGGTGATTTCTACACTGGAACCACCTTCCCCGATGCTTATCAGGGGGCGCTGTTCTTCAATGACATCGTGAATGGCAATATCAGTACGGCATTCTTCAATCCCGATGGGACGCTGAGCAACATTCAGCCGTTTGCAACTGGGCTTCCCTACATTGTGCAAATGGCAACCGGGCCAGATTCTAATCTCTACTACGTCAATCTCGCCTTTGGTGAAATTGGTCGCTGGCGACTAGCCTGACAACCATTTGACAGGGGATCTGCTGTTTAATAAAATCCCAGTTTTCGCTTGGCGCGGC
>JBIKWV010000289.1:0-6005 GCA_044356135.1 Elainellaceae cyanobacterium | reverse complement strand
TCCCCGATCGCGCAAAAGATCCCTTGCAGTATGGGAGGGGTGGACTGCCGAGAATCCAAAAATTACAGGTGATTGGCACATTTCAACATCATCTTGGGCAGACGGATTGGATACCGGATCAGGCACCGGAAATGCAATTGCAGGAACATGAACAGGGAATGCTCTACGCTTTCTCCGCAACCCTGCCGGATGACTATTATGAGTATCAGTATTTTGTCACCTTTGACGGGGGTGAAACCCGTCGGTGCAACGATCCCTGTGCTCGTTACAGTGGTCAGGCCAGGGATCAAGAGACCTCCGGTTTTGTCATTGGCGGCAGTCGAGTCAAACAGGTGCAGCCCATTGCAAACCGTTTGCCCCCTGGTGATCTGATCATCTACGAACTGATGATTGATGACTTCACCCAGAAACTAGAGGATGGCAACTCCCCCAAAGCCCCTCTGGATTTGATCAGAGACAAGATCAATTACTTCAAAGAACTGGGGATCAATGCCGTTGAGTTTATGCCCTGGACGGCGACCATTGGTAGACAGTTTAGCTGGGGATATAACCCATTTCTCTTCTTCTCCGTTGAGGATCGCTTTACCAATACCAACAGCGACAATCCTGCTGAGACATTAAACAAGCTCTATCGTCTGAAACAGTTGATTGACGCACTTCATGCAGAAGGCATCCACGTATTGATGGATGGCGTGTTCAATCATGTGGAGGAAGGCGCAACAGGCGTTGGCTTTCCCTATTACTGGCTCTACCGTGACCCCCAGGACTCTCCCTACATTGGCAATTTCAGTAGAGGTGGCTTCTTTAAGGAACTGGATTATCAAAACCGTTGCACACAGGAATTTATCTTCGACGTGTGCCAGTACTGGCTGGATAAATACCAGATCGATGGCATTCGGTTTGACTATACCCTCGGATATTTCCTCAAAGGCCAGATTGATCCAGGTGTTAGCCGCCTGATTCAACATTTGCAGGGCTATCTCTACGGCACTAACCGCAGAAACATTGCGTTAACGATTGAACACCTGACGGATAACCGCTATGAGGCGATCGCTGACACTGCCGAGATCGGTGCGACCGGCTGCTGGTTCGACCCCCTGATGTTCAAAGCCTGGGAATTTGGTTTTAACAATCGGATTAACCCCAGCATCATGCGGCCACTGGATACGCATCGTGACTTTGCCCCTGCCACGGGTCCCACCGTTTATATCGAGAATCACGACCACAGCACCATTGTGAATAAAGTGGGGGGGGGTGGCATAGGGCCAGATGTGAGAAAGAACCACTGGTTTAAGAGTCAGCCCTGGGCGATCGCCCTCTTCACTCTGCCAGGAACCATCCTGATCCACAACGGCCAGGAATTTGGAGATGAGTATTACCTCCCGGAACAGGGCGCTGGTCGAGTCATCCCTCGACCTGTGAACTGGGAAAGGCGTGATGATGCCATTGGTCGCCCCTTATTCAACCTGTACCAGAAGTTGATTCGGATTCGGAACGAACATCCAGGGTTGCGATCGCCCCATTTCTACCCCAGCGGCTACGATGAACGGCAAACCCGCTTCAATCCCGAAGGCTACGGGGTGAACGTCGAGAAGGGAATTGTCATCTACCACCGCTGGGGCGACGGTCTGGACGGCCAACCCGAAAAGTTTATTGTCGTGTTGAACTTCTCTGCCGTCGATCAATGGGTAGATATCCCCTTCCCGCTCAACGGCACCTGGCAGGATCTGTTGAATAACGATGAATTCACCGTGTCAAACTACCGACTGCTGAACCAGAAGATTAATTCCAACTGGGGACGCATCTTTTACGCTTCCAGGAGGTAGGCACGATTTATAGCACTTTGCGTTTGGATAAGGTGCGGGTTTTTGAGCGCGCGCCGCACGGCGCGCGGCGCTCTCAAAAACCCGTACTTCACTAGAGCGAGAAACGCAATAGAACCTATCCGAAACCCAAATTCTGGCAGGCGCGACGCTGCCGCGTCGCGCCTGCCAGAATTTGGGTTTCGGTTTTCGGATAGGCATTTAGTCTCTTCTTAACTTCTTTTTAACTCCTTAAACGCCGATGGTGCTTCATTGAAAGGCACGCCAAACTAATGACATCAAGGGAAACAACCCGTCTCAAGCGCTCTGCCCTTTCCGAAACACCATCGTCACTTCCAGGAGACCCCTATGAACTTCTTCTACCGCAACACCCCCGACACGTTTGCAGAACCAGCGATCGCCCCATCCCCCGCCAGTATTTCCCATCTCCCTGTCACCCGTGAAGCACTGGATTTACAGAGTGTTCCGACAAAACAAAAGCAGACCAAAACGCCGTTAGTTGCAAAGTGGGAGAAGATTGACGGCAAGCTGGTCTGCATCTGGGTAGAGAACCACAAGGCTGGCCAGTAACCGAAAACCCAAAGTTTGGCAGGCACGACGCTACCGCGTCGTGCCTGCCAAACTTTGGGTTTCACCACTGGAATGTGAGGTGATCGCCCAGACCTCGGAGGTTTTCCAAACCTCCGAGGTCTTATCACACGGGTGATTTCCAATCAAATCAATGGCAGCGCCTGCCAAAGCCATAGAATGATGAAGCACACCGATTGCATAACGGATATTCACTGTGGCTTTCAAGGTAGGGTTATTAGGACTGGGAACCGTCGGCGCTGGTACGGCAGCAATTCTGCAAGATCCAGCGCTGCGCCATCCACTGCTGGGCGAGATCGAGATCCATAAAGTGGGAGTGCGATCGCCCGACAAACCCCGCCCGATTGAACTTTCCCCTGACCTGCTCACTACCGATTTGGAGTCCATCGTTACCGACCCCGAAATTGACATCGTGGTCGAAGTGCTGGGGGGTCTGGAACCAGCGCGATCGCTGATCCTGAAGGCGATCGCCAACGGCAAGCACGTCGTCACCGCCAACAAAGCCGTCATTGCCCGCTTCAGCGACGAAATCTTCGATGCGGCGAACCAGGCGGGGGTCTACGTCCTGATCGAAGCCGCTGTTGCCGGAGGAATTCCCGTGATTCAGCCGTTGAAACAGTCCCTCAGCGTCAACCGAATTCACCGCATCATGGGCATCGTCAACGGCACCACCAACTACATCCTGACCCGGATGCAGCGCGAAGGGGCTGATTTCTCCGAAGTCCTGGCCGACGCTCAGCAATTGGGCTACGCCGAAGCCGACCCCACCGCTGACGTGGATGGCCTCGACGCCGCCGACAAAATTGCCATCCTCGCTTCCCTTGCCTTCGGTGGTCGCATCAAACTGCCGGAGGTCTACTGCGAAGGTATTCGCCACATCAGCGCCGCCGACATTGCCGACGCTGAAAAACTGGGGTTCGTGATTAAGCTGGTTGCCACTGCCCTGCGAGAACCTCCCCAAAATCCGGGCGACACCACCGACCACCTGCAAGTGCGGGTTCACCCCACCCTGCTCCCGAAAACTCACCCCCTCGCCAGCATCAATGATGTCTTCAATGCAGTCCTGATTGAGGGCGATCCGGTCGGACAGGTGATGTTCTTCGGACGGGGAGCCGGGTCTGGGCCGACCGCCAGTGCGGTGGTCTCTGACATTCAGAATATCGTCGCCATCCTCAAATCCTCCGGTTCTGGCAGCAATCCTCTACATCCACTGCTGGCCTGCATCCACGAACACTACTGCACCATCAGTCCGATGGACGACCTGGTCACCCGTTTCTACGCCCGTTTTCTGACGCGGGACATGGCGGGGGTCATTGGGCACATCGGCACCAGCTTTGGCAACCACGACGTCAGCCTGGAATCGGTGGTACAGATTGGATTTAATGAGGGACTGGCAGAAATCGTGGTCGTCACCCACGATGTGCGCGAGGGCAACTTCCGCAAAGCCCTGGCAGAAATTTGCAGCTTTAAGGGCGTAGACAGCGCCGCCAGTGTGCTACGAGTGCTGTAATCCTGGATTCTTTCCATCTGTCCGGCAACGTACTACACTTGTAATATGGAGTGGCGCACTTTTGGGAGAACGGCAAAATAACGGCTCCCGCTAAGCAACCTCCGCCATTCCCTACTATCCACCAATTGAAACCAGGAGACACTTATGTACACGCTCAATCGCACATCCACCACTGAGATGGAAGTCACCAGCATTCGATTAGAGCGGGAACTCAAAGAGAAACTCAAAGAACTGGCGGGCAACCAGGGCTACCAGGCGTTGATCCGGGACGTGCTCTGGCACTATGTCCAGCAGCGATCGGGCCATCACCAGCCGCAGTTGACCTCTGAACAAATCCGTGCGACTTTTGAGGCGATCGCCCAGCGAGAAGAGCGCTGCGCCCTGACAGGTGAGACTATACGTGCGTCAGAAAAGATGTGGTTGGGACTGACCACCACTGGAGAAATGGTGCCCCTGCGTGTGGGGAGCCTCAAGGCTTAATCAGATGCTGCTCCCGCTGTGCATACTCCGAGAACGGTTGAGCACGGCGCAGAGGCAATTGCAGCAGCATGCCCGTGAGCGGAAGCACCGAACCGACAAAGGCGGTGATCACCAGGGGATTGAAGAAACTGAGCGGTGACAGCCCCAGGGCGACGCTGCTGGCAAAAGCTGTCGTGAAGAGCGATAACCCAACCGAGAAATGTTTGTGGAAATTGCGGGCGACTAAGCGCTCAGCAATCGTTCCCATCAGTAATCCACCAGCGGCTCCACCCAGCAGACCAATGACCAGACTGGCGATCGTTCCCACCCCAAACTCGAGGGGCGGCAGGTTAGGCAGCATTCCCAGCGCACCAATGCCCATCAAAAACCCGGCAACCACCGCTGTCACGGCTCCTGTCTTGGCCGCTGCATTCCCCAACATCCAGGAAGCGACCTCAAACCCGATGGCAGCGCCAATCATGGTGTAGAAACAGGCGGCGATCGCCCCCCCGACATAGGACTGCGTCACCAGCGCTCCCCAGACTGTGAACCAGGCCGTTGTCAGTGCCGCCACAAACAACAGCGCCAGCACAACGGACAACGGTAACCGCTGATTCACGGGTGCGAGGGCAGTCTGCAACTTCAAGTCGAGGGTGTAGGTTTTGGCGTGGGCATTACTGTGTAGCAATAGCCGCCGCTGATAGGTTTTGTTGGGAATCAGGCGCGAGGTGTCAATGCGGATTTCACACTCCGCCTCGTTGGCCTCAAAGTGGGAAGGGACAACCGCAATCCAGACGTGACGATTGGGCGTGTGGGGTGGATCACTGGGGTGGGGAGCCACCTCCCACCTGCCCTCCAGCAACGTCTGTGGCACAGAATTGTGAATCGTGATGCGGCGCGTCAGGACCTCGCTCGAACGGACGGCCTTCAGATCTAAACTGGCCTGACTGAACACCGCCTCCGGCAGCATCAGATCCTGCGGCATCGCTGCCAGGGCGGCAGCGGCATTCGGGAAACGATCTTTGAGCCGGGGTTCTACCAACTTTTCCAGCCAGTTCACCCAGTGCTGACTGATCTTCGGCACCAGATGCCTAAAGTTAACCTGATACGTAATGTCAATCAGACTCCCGACCTCTGTAGAGCGGGTGTTGGTCAGCAGGCAGATCAGCGTTACCCCTAGCCCATAGAGATCGGACGCCTCAGTTAGCTGACGGTTAAAAATCTGCTCCGGCGGCATAAAGCCCAGCGTCCCTTTTACCACGCTACTGATGCCCACATTGCCATCTCCAATGCGGGCAAACCCAAAATCCACCAGGTAAACGTTCATCGCTTCGTCTACAAGAATGTTTTCGGGCTTGAGATCGCGGTGAATTACAGGGGGAATGCGAGATTGCAGGTAGACCAGGATCTCTAGCAGGGAGACGGCTATCTTGCGTACATCCTGATGAGAGAAACTGCGGGGCGCAGACAGCGAAAGGGCTTTTTTGTATTCCTGCACCATACAGAACCCATCGTCGGTCTGAAACGAATTGAGATAGGCGGGAATACTGGGATGGTCTAACCCTCGCATGGTATCGATCTCACGGGCATAGGTGTCGTACTCGGCCCAACTCGATCCTGTCTTG
>JBIKWV010000288.1:0-6020 GCA_044356135.1 Elainellaceae cyanobacterium | reverse complement strand
ACGAAAACTGGGATTTTATTAAACAGCAGATCCCTTATGGGCCAGATTCGGGTGTCAGCCAGTGGCCAAATTCTTCGAGAAAGCGATCGCCCAAAATCGCCTCCCGAATCCGCTGGGTAAACCGCACCAGTTCCGTAATATTGTGAATCGACAGCAGCGTAAAGGCTAGCAGTTCGCGGGCGTGGATCAGGTGACTCAGGTAGGCGCGGGTGAACTGACGGCAGGTGTAGCAGGGGCAATTTTCGTCTAAGGGGGTGAAGTCGGTGCGGAAGCGGTTGTTCTTCACGTTCCAGCGCTCGCCCCTGACCAGTGCAGCACCGTGTCGCGCCAGACGAGTGGGAATCACGCAGTCGAACAGATCGACACCAGCGGCGATCGCCTGCACCATCTCCCGATAGGTGCCTACTCCCATCAAATAGCGGGGTTTGTTCTGCGGCAGCAGGGGAGCGGTCGCTTTGACAATCTTCTCAATCAACTCTGAGGGTTCTCCCACACTGACACCGCCAATCGCATAGCCATGAGCGTCTAATTGGGCGATTGCCGCTGCGGCCTCCTGGCGCAGATCCAGATAAGTGCCCCCCTGCACAATGGGGAAGAGCGCCTGGTCGGGGCGCTGATGAGCAGCAAAGCATCGTTCCAGCCAGCGGTAGGTACGATCGGTCGCTGCCTTCACAGCCTCCCAGGTGGCGGGATAGGGAGGGCACTCATCAAAGGCCATCATCACATCCGCCCCCAGTGCGTTCTGGATGGCAATGGACTTCTCCGGTGTCAGGTCAATAATTTGCCCATCGCGGGGCGACTTAAACTTGACACCGTGGTCAGAGATGGAGCGCATCTCACTCAAGCTGAACACCTGGAAGCCACCAGAATCCGTCAGCATGGGGCCATCCCACCCCATAAAGCGGTGTAAACCCCCGGCCTGCTGCACAATGTCTTCACCCGGTTGCAGGTGCAGGTGGTAGGTATTCGACAGCACCATCTGTGCTCCGGTGTCTCGCAGTTGCTCCGGGGTGATGGTCTTGACATTGGCTAGCGTCCCCACTGGCATAAACCGTGGAGTTTCTACAGAACCATGCGGCGTTTGAAACGTGCCCGCCCGAGCCTTCGTATGTGAGCAGTTTGCCTGACAGTGAAAAGAAAATGCGCCCAATGCTGATGTCGCCCGAAGTTGTTTTCCCATTATCAATGAGAATCAGCCCGATTAGCGATCGCTTTTAACCGGGAAACATGTCATCGTCAAGCCGCATGTCCCAACTGGCAGAGAGAACTTCTGCGACGACCGCTTCCAGCGCTGCCGCATCGAGTTGACGATTGTGGTGATCCTGTAAGGCGTTGGAGAGGGGGGTCAGATGCAGCTTGAGATTTTCCTGCACCAGCTCAAAAGTGGCGGTTTCGGTCGATCGCCCTAATTGAAGATAATCAAAGCTCTGAACGTTGAGATACAGAGCATGGTTAGCGACGAGCGTTGACCGATTGGGGTCGGCAAAAACTTCCAGTACGTAGCCTTCACCCTCACTGCTCAACTTGCCGTCCTGGTAGTAGCTGTAGCGAACTCTGGAGAGATCGGCCAGCAGCCGCTGCATATCCTGCTTGTTGACAACAATGCCCGTATCGACAATGCAGGGAGCGGGCAGGTGGGAATTTCCAGATAGGGGATCGTGACTCATAGATTCATTAAGAATGGCCTGAAAACCAACAGGGAGTAGCTTTTAGAGGCAATCGTCTTGCGTAGTCCCAGAAGAAAAACTCTTATTATATTGCACTTCTCGTGGGGTGAGGGGTGAAACCCCTGCGTGGAGGCACCGCCCCCACACCCCTGTACCTGATGCTGTTGAAAACCGCTATAGATGCCTGATATCTGATCTGTGAGATTTGGGTGTTAAGTAATCATGCAAATGTGGGCACTCTCCTTCAGGACAACTCTTACCTGCCTCCGTAAAATGGCTCATTTTCAGCCCTGAGGACAAAGAGAAGCACTTCTCTCAGTCGAACCACGACCTGCGTTCATCTTATCTCAGGTTTTTTGGCAGGTTCCTTGCGGTATTTACGGAAATTCTGTGAAGGGGTTTACAGAAAGTACTGAGGCAACCTGGGCGACGGGTTGACCTGCAAGTTGCAACCTCCGTGCGGGCGTAACATGACTGCCCCAAATCTAAAGCAGACCTCTGAAGCGGCAGAAGGATAGTGGACTGAATCAACCCTAAATCCGCTAGGATCGAGGTTATGCAGGAGCACCCCCCCCTTGAGCGATCGCCCCAATCTATCGCGGCCACTCCCCCTCATTCCTCCGTAACCACGGAGAATGAGCATTTTTTTGCCCAGGTGTTGGGTGCGATTGTTTTCTACACCGTTCTTCCAGTTCCAGCGTCAAATCTCAACTTTCAGCGAGTCGCGCGATGGGTTCCCCTGGTGGGTATTCTTATTGGTGTCTTGCTGGTGGCGCTGGGTTTGTTTTTGGAGAAGATTGGCATGCCTGCGCTGACCACCAGTGCGCTCGTGGTTGCAGCATGGGTGGGGGTAACGGGGGGTCTGCATCTGGATGGGGCGATGGATACTGCCGATGGATTGGCGGTGATGGATCCTGAGCGTCGTCTGGATGTGATGGCCGATAGCCGCTCAGGTGCCTTTGGGGTGATGGCGGCAGTGCTGCTGCTGCTGATCAAGACGGCTGCACTAACTGATTTATCGACTGAACACTGGTGGGTTCTGGTTCTGGCAGCCGGCTGGGGGCGGTGGGGGCAGCAGGTGGCGATCGCCCGCTATCCCTACCTGAAAGCTGTTGGAAAAGGCGCATTTCACAAAACGGCTCTGCCAACCTTCAGGGCGGTATTGCCAGGTCTTGTCCTCCTCACTGGGGTGACCCTGTCACTGGCAGGGCTGGTAGGAATGCTACTGGGGGGTGTGGTGCTCAATCTGGTGAGTCCGGCGATCGCCCTTCTGGTTGCAGCCTATTTTCATCACCGTTTGGGTGGCCACACAGGGGATACTTATGGGGCCGTAGTGGAATGGACAGAAGCACTGGTTCTGGTTACCGGGACACTGCTTTGATTTATCAGGAACGCAATCATGCAAAATTCAGCCGATGCCCTCAAAACCTGTGTTCAGTCGCTCCATCTGGAACAAATCCAGCGTCATGTGTTTATCTGTGCAGACCAGACGGTGCCAAAGTGTTGCGATAAAGCTGAGAGTCTGGTGGCATGGGACTATCTGAAGAAGCGACTGAAAGAGCTGAAGCTGGATGCGCCAACGAGCGAGCGTCTGACCTGCGTGTTCCGAACGAAGGCGAACTGTCTACGGGTTTGTCAGAATGGCCCAATTCTAATGGTTTATCCCGAAGGCGTCTGGTATCACAGCGCTACTCCGCCCGTAATCGAACGGATCATTCAGGAACACTTATTAAGGGGGAAGATTGTTGAGGAGTATGCTTTTCTGGTTCACCCGCTACCGGACACTCAAAAGCTGGCAATCGGAAGCCTGGAGAGCAGTGAAGCCTAAGATTTTTCGAACCTCATAATAAGCGTTTACACTATATCGCAATAGATTCATCTCCACATCTGAGGATTTGCCGATTTTTTTATAAGGATGTGGGTATTATGGGTAAGCAGGAAGTGCAAACTGGGGTACCGAAGGGCAGCAACCTGCTAACCTAAGCGGCTTTCCCTGAGTTCAGTCGAGCCATCGTTGGGGTGGCTATGTACCGGGTGGCACGACTGGCAGTCAAAATTTTGAATTTCGTTATTCACTCAGGCGTGGCGAGTAACAAGGCATGACAAAGGAAACTGGTTCAGGAGAGCATAAGAAACTACTGCTCATTGATGACGACCCAAATCTAATCCTGCTGGTCAAGGATTACCTGGAATTTCGAGGGTATGAGGTGATCACCGCAGAAAATGGGCAGGAGGCGCTAGAGGTATTACAAAAAGATACGCCAGATATGATCATCTGTGACGTGATGATGCCTCAGATGGACGGCTATTCCCTGGTTGAGCAGGTACGCAAAGATCCCCGCACTGGATGGATTCCAGTTCTCTTTCTCTCCGCAAAAGGCCAGAGCCAGGATCGGGTTAAAGGGCTGAATACGGGCGCAGATGTCTACATGGTGAAGCCGTTTGAGCCAGAGGAACTGGTGGCTCAGGTGGAGTCATCCCTGAAGCAGGCGGCTCGACTGATTCAGCGCCAGGACAAAGGCGGTGACTCCGCGCCCAAAATTCAGGTTCCATTTGATGTAGAGCTGACCCCGACCGAACTGCGAGTTGTCCAATTCGTGGCGCGGGGCATGGCCAACCGGGAGATCGCCGAAGAACTCAACGTCAGTCAGCGAACCATTGAAAGCCACGTCAGCAATATGCTGGGCAAAACAGGGCTGCACAACCGAACAGAACTGGCCCGCTGGGCGATCGAAAATAGCATGGCCTGATCTGACAAAGGGGCGACTGTACAGTCACCCCTTTGTTGAAAAGATGCAAATTCCTTACCAGTTCTCGGTGTTGTCAGAATTGCGCCAGATTTCAAGGTTCAGTTCTTCCAGATAGTTGAGAGCACTCTCAATTTGATTGGCAGGTCCCAGAAGTTCCAGGTCAAACCAGCCATCATCACGAGAATTTGGCCCCAGCAGGGCTGCCAGAATGTTCACGGTCACCCCATAGTCAGAGGTGATACGGGAGATGATGGGTTCCTGTGTCCTATCCTTCGGCATGCGGATGCGGATACGAGTTTGAGTCGGACGCTGGTCTTGGGGCTGATCTGAACCGCTTTGGATGGGGTTGCTGGGTGCGCTCATGGGTTAGCTCCTGCTGCTGACGACAATCATTGAATCCTACTGTTCTGAAGTGGAAATATCCTTGATGCGGGTACATCGCTCCAGTATTTCCTTCAATACCAGGGTAACAACTGCCAGCAGCGCCAGTAGCACCGCCGCCGCATAAGCTTCTCCATAAATCTGGGGATGATGACGTCGTAGGCCACCTTAGGAACGGCATAGCCCACCAGCGTCACCGCCACATCGGGTTTTGCCACGCCACTGGAGGAAGACCCACCCGTAGAATTGGCGGTTGACGCTGGAGGGGAAGAACAGGCTGCGATCGCCACCAGACCAACGCCAACAAGAAAAAGAGCGAGAACTTGTTTGAGCGATCGCAGTTTGAGCATACCCGGCGTCAGAACTCTTGAAACTGGATTTCGAGAAACAACTTCACCGCCAACTCCTCCCTCGAAACCGCTATGATCAAATTCTGAGAGATCAAGACCTGGAGGCAATCCAACGGTTTATACACGACCACTGGCTCGCTTGATCGAGCAATTCCAGAGACTTCCCGGCGTTGGGCCAAAGACTGCTCAACGGTTGGCGCTGCACGTTTTGAAGCGACCCGAAGCAGAAGTGCAGGAACTGGCCAGGGCACTGGTGGAGGCCAAACAGCAGGTGGGTTTCTGCACGGTCTGCTATCACCTGTCTGCAGAACCTGTCTGCGAAATCTGCCGCAACACCAGCCGCGACCAGAGTACGGTTTGTGTCGTGGCAGATTCCAGGGATGTCATCGCGCTGGAGAAGACCCGCGAGTACCAGGGGGTCTACCATGTCCTGGGCGGGTTAATCTCACCGATGGAGGGAATCGGCCCTGAACAACTGCACATCTCCCCGCTGGTGAAGCGCGTCAGCAGGGGCAACATCAAAGAAGTGATTATGGCCATCAGCCCCAGCGTGGAGGGCGATACAACGACGCTCTACGTGGGGCAGCAGCTCAAACTATTTACGAAGGTGACCCGCATTGCCTTTGGCCTGCCGATGGGTGGGGATCTGGAGTACGCCGACGAGGTCACCCTGGCGAGGGCACTGGAGGGCAGGCGGGAACTGGATTAAACAGATGCTGGATTAAACCTGGACTTTTGACTAAATTGCGCCGATTTTTTCCAAAACGCTGACTGCGTCAGCGTTTTGGAAAAAAATCGGCGCTAGAATCAAAGGTGCCGCGAAACGCCCTCTGAGAGGGCGTTTCGCGGCATTACAGGAAAAATAGTTAAAA
>JBIKWV010000287.1:0-6044 GCA_044356135.1 Elainellaceae cyanobacterium | reverse complement strand
GGATACGGGGCGTCATTTTTACCATTTGATTCGCACATCAGTGCGAGGAGTTTTGCTATGGGAGATCTGGGGCTGCTGGCAGTCAGTTTGCTGCAAAATGAGCAGGCCAAGGATTGGCAGGGTTCGTCGAAAGAATTCGGTGAAATTGTGGCGATCGCCCCCAGCACCGCTTTTTCTCTGGGGGTGACCAGCGCTACAGTGTCTGCGGTGGAGTCTTACCCACCACAGTTCAGCAGTCGGTTGAGTCAGGTAGAGGCGCGGGAGACCAGCCAGGAAATTGAGCAGAATCAGCAGTCAATCCTGCCTCCCTGGTGGAGCGTCCCCGCTTCAGACACGACTTTATCGGCGGCGGCTCTCGAAGCGGATCGGGTTCCCATTGGGAGACCAATTCTCCCCGTCTCACAACACTCTGCTGCGGGGCAACCATTGCCCCCTGCTGCGATCGCTCCACCCGAACGATTGTCTACATCGAGAATTCGGCCTGCCTCTGGGAGCCAGCTCTTCAGTCAGCGACTGGCGGCACTGAAGGCCGGGAAAACCTATACACGCCTGTCAACCGAGAGCTTTGAGACCACCTGGAAGCAGGCAAGCTTTCAACCCAACTATGAAGACTGGGTAGAATTGCTGCAACGGGAGGCCAAAGCGATGGCACGGGGACAGGGGAAAAACCGTCTGTCTGTTCTGGTGGGCGATTCCCTCAGCCAGTGGTTTCCGGCGGAGTGGGGCAGCCCCCAGGGGTTCTGGCTGAATCAGGGAATTTCGGGAGACACCACGGCGGGTGTTCTGCGGCGACTCCCCGCCTTTGCTGAGACTCGCCCCGATGTGATTCACCTGATGGCAGGGATCAATGACTTGCGGCGCAACCGTTCCCCCGAAGAAACCATCGCCAATCTGTCCCAAATTGTTCAACAGCTCAAGGCAACCCACCCTCAGGCGCAGATCTTTGTGTACTCGATTCTGCCCACCCGGCTCCAGGCAATTCCAGTGGATCGCATTCAGCGAATCAATCGGGCATTGCAGGCGATCGCCCCCCAGCATGGTGCTACCTACATCGATCTGCACAGCCGATTCAGCGACGGCCAGGGCGCACTAAAGCGCGACTTCACCAACGATGGTCTACACCTGAACTGGCGCGGATACGTCCTCTGGGGTTGGCTGATGCGACAGGCGGGAGCCTGATTTGGAGGGTAGGCGGCTAAGCAGGTTTGACTCGCATCAAAGGCTGCCCGTACTCCACAGGCTGGCCATTCTGCACCAGAATCTCCACTACCTCGCCCGACACCTCAGACTCGATCTCGTTCATCAACTTCATTGCCTCAATGATGCAGACGGTCTGCCCGGTGGTGATGCGATCGCCCGTATTCACAAACGGGAGTTCATCGGGCGCAGGCGCACGATAGAAGGTACCCACCATGGGGGACGTGACCTCCACCAGTCGCTCATTGATGGGAGGGGGAGGTGAGGGGACTGCGGGGGCAGGAGCGGGGGCGGGTACCACAGGCAACGGTGCAGGCGGTAGAGCCAGACCAGCCGCAGGTGCAGCCGGAGCGATGGTCGCTGCGCCCCCCTGAACGGCTTTCTTCACCGTGATCTCAAAATTGCTGCTTTTAACGGTAATCTCTGCGATGTCTGTTTGATTCAGAATCGCCAGCAATTCACGAATTTCATTAAAGTCTAATTCCACGAGCGGTCAAAGATATAGGTAATGGGTAATCGATAATTGGGGATCGGTAATAGGGAATGGGTCATTGAGAATGGGCGACTGGAAATCATCGGTCAACGGGAATTGCTTTGTAGCGAGGTTATGGGAGGCTTTGGGTAAGGATTGCCGATCGCAGGCAGCTTGACTTTCTGTATCGACGTCAACCCATTCCCCATTCCCCATTCCCCATTCCCCATTCCCAATGACCCATTCCCCACTCTCAACTCTGCTCTCTTCCCAGATAGGTATCGGTTCGCGTGTCAATCTTGATACGTTCGCCGATGGAGATGAAGAGGGGAACCATAACCTGGGCACCCGTTTCGACGATCGCGGGCTTCTGGCCACCCGTAGCAGTGTCGCCTTTGACGCCGGGATCGGTCTGGGTGACTTCCAGGGTGACAGAGTTGGGCAGTTCGACTTCCAGTACCTGGTCGCCGAAGCGGACGACGTTGACTTCCATGCCCTCTTTCAGGTATTTGACGCGATCGCCAATCTGAGCTGCGGAGAGTCGTCCTTCTTCGTAGCTCTCCATGTCCATAAAGACATAATCGTCACCCTCTTTGTAGGTGTGCTGCATTGTGCTTTTCTCCAGGATGGCCTGGGGCACAGTTTCACCTGCGCGGAAGGTTCGCTCCAGCACCTTGCCTGTCTGCACATTCTTCAGCGTGGTTCGTACAAAGGCAGACCCTTTCCCCGGTTTGACGTGAAGAAACTCCACCACTCGCCAGACTGAGCCGTCGAGGACGATGCTAACACCAGGGCGGAAATCGTTACTGGAAATCATGAATCTTGCTGTTTGGAGAGGACAACAGGGTATTTATCTTACCGCTAGTGGGGGACAGTCTGATTCTTTCATAAGGAATCTTAGCTGCTGCCCCCTAATTCGTGCTATAAAAACCACAGTAAGAACGTCGGTAAACTGGAGTTTGTTTATCGCACTACAATTTCTGATTGTCTTCATACGAGGTTACGGTCGTGGGCATCGTTGTCGAGAACGTTTCTAAACGGTTTGGTGACTTTCAAGCCGTCGATGATGTGAGTTTAGAGATCAAGGCCGGGTCTCTGGTGGCGCTGCTGGGGCCATCGGGTTCCGGCAAATCGACCCTGCTGCGGCTGATTGCCGGGTTGGAAATGCCCGACACCGGAAGGATCTTGCTGACGGGTAAGGATGCCACCAATGAGAGTGTCCAGGACCGCAACATTGGCTTTGTGTTCCAGCACTATGCTCTGTTTAAGCACCTGACCGTCAGAAAAAACATTGCCTTTGGCCTGGAAATTCGTAAAACCCCCCCCAACAAAGTCAGGGCGAGAGTGGAGGAGTTGCTGGAACTGGTGCAACTGAAGGGATTGGGCGATCGCTATCCTTCCCAACTCTCCGGTGGACAGCGGCAACGGGTGGCGCTGGCGCGATCGCTGGCGGTAGAGCCAAAAGTTTTACTCCTGGATGAACCCTTTGGGGCGCTGGATGCTAAGGTGCGAAAAGACCTGCGGGCGTGGCTGCGGCGACTGCACGACGAGGTTCACGTCACCACCGTTTTCGTCACCCACGACCAGGAGGAGGCGATGGAGGTGTCAGACGAGATTGTGGTGATGAACAAGGGGCGCGTCGAGCAAATTGGGACTCCTGCCCAGATCTACGACCATCCCGCCAGCCCCTTCGTCATGAGCTTTATCGGCCCGGTGAATGTCCTGCCCAGCAGTTCCCGCATCTTCCAGGACAACGGCTTTGACTCGGCCCACCCGGAAGTCTTTCTGCGACCTCAGGACGTGGTGATTGAAGTACAACCCAACGGAACGACGGTGCCTGCTCGCGTCAGCCGACTGATTCACCTGGGCTGGGAAATCCAGGCTGAACTAACCCTGGACGATGGCCAGGTGGTAACGGCACATCTGACGCGCGATCGCTTCGACGAACTGAATCTGGAGCCACAGCAGCGGGTTTACGTGAAACCGAAAGAGGCTAAGTCCTTCCCGATTTACTATTCGATCTGATCGGGTGGATGGGTGGATGGGTGGATGGGTGGATGGGTGGATGGGATGCACTCATCCACCCTCCCACTCATCCACCCTCTCACTCTCCCACTCATCCACCCTCCCACTCACCCACCCTCCCACTCTTTTCTGACGGTAGATGCTCTCCCCCCCTGGTAAAGTTCTACACTGGGCAGAGAGTAATCATGTTTGCATCCTGTCGGAAGTTAAAAGAATTATGAACGAGACGGTTCCTGTTTCATCGCTCACGCCGCCCATTGCCGAAAAGCGTCCCTACATTCACCGAATTCATAGCGACGAGCGGCTCGATGATTATTTCTGGATGCGCGATCGCACTGATCCCACCGTCACCGCTTATCTGGAAGCCGAGAATGCCTACACTGAGCAGGTGATGCAGCCAACGGAGGAACTCCAGGAGCGACTGTATAAGGAGATGCTGTCGCGCATCCAGGAGACTGACCTCTCAGTTCCCTATCGTAAGGGAGCGTATTTCTACTACACCCGCACTGAGGAAGGCAAAGCCTACCCCATCTACTGCCGCAAAAAAGGGAGTCTGGAAGCTGAAGAAGAACTGCTGCTGGACGAAAACGAATTGGCGGAGGGGCACGAATACTTTGACCTGGGCATTCTTCAGGTCAGCCCGAACCACAAGATTCTGGCCTATGCCACCGACACCAGCGGAGCAGAGCTGTTCACGCTGTATTTTCTTGACTTAGAAACCGGAGAACTCTACGAGGAGTACATTCCCGAGACCTACTATTCCTTTGCCTGGGGCAATGACAACCGCACCGTGTTCTACACCCAGGTAGACAGCGCCCATCGCCCTTACAAGCTCTACCGCCATACCCTCGGTACGCCACTTGAGGCAGATGAACTGGTGCATCACGAACTCGATGACGCTTTTTTCCTGGGAATTGGAAAGACCCGTAGCGAAGCCTTTCTGTTGATGAGCCTGGGCAGCAAAGTCACCTCTGAGGTGCATTACCTGGATGCCAATACTCCCACCGGAAAATTTCAGGTAATCCAGCCCCGGGCACAGGGTGTTGAGTATGATGTGGAGCACCACAGCGATCGCTTCTACATCACGACGAATCAGGACGCGATGAACTTTAAGCTGATGCAGGCTCCGATCGCCAATCCTGCCCCTGCCCATTGGGAAACGGTGATTCCGCACCGTGAGGACGTTCTCCTGGAGGGGGTGAGCGCCTTTACCGACCATCTGATCATCTACGAACGCAAGGGGGGCCTGCCGACGGTCTGTGTACGTAAGCTGTCCACCGGAGAGGAACATGCCATCGCCTTTCCCGAACCTACCTACGAGGTGTCCGAAGGGGCCAACCCGGAGTTCAACACCACCACTCTGCGGTTTAACTACACCTCACTGATTACACCAAACTCGGTGTTTGACTACGACCTGAACACGCGACAGCGCGAGCTAAGAAAAGAAACACCAGTCCTGGGGGGCTACAACAAGGCAGATTACGTCAGTGAACGGCTGATGGCGATCGCCCCCGATGGTACCAGCGTTCCCCTCTCCCTGGTCTATAAAAAAGGGGTTGAGAAGCAGGGCAGCACTCCGACCCTGATGACGGGCTACGGCTCCTACGGCTACAGCTACCCCGACTCCTTCAGTTCTACCCGGCTGGCGTTGCTGGATCGGGGTGTGGTGCTGGCGATCGCCCATATTCGCGGTGGGTCTGAGATGGGGCGCAAGTGGTATGAGGATGGTAAGTTTCTGCACAAGAAGAACACCTTCACCGATTTCATTGCCTGCGCCGAGCATTTAATTAAAGAAGGCTGGACTTCGCCCAATCGCCTGACGATTATGGGCGGCAGTGCGGGGGGTCTGTTGATGGGCGCAGTGGTGAATATGCGACCTGATTTGTTTAAGGCGGCGATCGCCCAGGTGCCCTTTGTGGATGTGGTCACCACGATTCTCGACACCTCCCTGCCGCTGTCGGCAATGGAGTGGGAGGAGTGGGGCAACCCCAATGACAAAGCCTTCTACGACTACATGAAGTCCTACTCGCCCTACGACAATGTGGAGGCAAAGAGCTATCCTGCTCTGTTAATCACCGCCGGACTGAACGACCCCCGCGTTTCCTACTGGGAGCCAGCCAAGTGGACGGCAAAGCTGCGGGTGACCAAAACGGACGATCAACCTCTGCTGCTGAAGACCAATATGGGTGCAGGTCACAGTGGGGCATCGGGGCGGTATGAGCGACTGAAGGAAATCGCCTTTGAATACGCTTTTCTGATGTGGCAGTGGGGCATGGTGGACTGAGCCAGGGAGCAAAGAGAAACGCTGAAAGAGAAACCAAAACCCTGATTCTGCCGCCGCTTCGCGGCG
>JBIKWV010000779.1:0-3359 GCA_044356135.1 Elainellaceae cyanobacterium | reverse complement strand
ACCCATCGCCACTCAACTGATAATCGATGGAGAGAGCGTTTGGGGAATTTGCAGCGAAGCCCATAATTCTAGAAAAAATCTCCCGATCATTTTGCCCCCACAGTGAAACTTCTTGTACTGGTTCACGTCACTAGTTGCAGTTATTTGACAACGTGCGAAATCCCTGGCTCGCACGGAACACAGGGCACTGCCCATGGAGTTCCGCCAGCTTGCCATTGGGGCGTAGCGCCTGACGTTGAAGTTGTTGTCAAAATGCGCTCCGCGTAGCTTAACAACAAACTCGACCCTCACGCGCTTGAGGAGTGCTACAGACGATTGAATCAGGGGAGTGAAACCTTCATGCGTATCAACATTGAGAATCCCTATGAAATATGCGCGTTCATTGTGCCTGGCTACATTGACTGCAATCAGCCTGGGTGTGAGTAGTTCCTGGTCTTCTGCCGAAGCGGTGACCTTCGACCAGGCCGAAGTGGAGCAGAGTCGATTTGTGGCGATCGCCTCTCCGCTGGCCGGGGGCAGTCTCTACCGTCTGGCCATCCTGGAACAGGTCAGCGATACCCGCCCTTGCTGGCAGGAAAGCGGTAGCCGTGTCGATCCTCTGCTGCTCAACTTTGACTTCACCAACATTTGCGCCCGCAACCCTGACAGCAACGGTTACTCTGTTCGGGTGGGTGGGCAGGACCTCGGTCTCCAGTACGACCTGCGGATCGTGCGGCGGGGCCAGGGGCTATCACTGATGGCGGTTCCCATTGGCAACTCCCGCAGCCCCGCGCTTGAAGTTGGCCGCGCTGTCGGCAATGCTTCTGGCTCCACCAAAGTTACCCTCAATCCTGGCTGGCGCTTCACTCGTCGGGTGTTTCAGGGGCAGGCGCTGGGCCACATTTACCTGACCAACGATCGCTCCCTGAACAGCCTGATCGCCTCGGCAGGCTCCCGCAACAGCTTCGACGACCGCTTCGACGACCGCTTCGACGACCGCTTTGACGCTGACTCTGGCACCCCCAGCCGTCGCCCGATCGCCACTCGTCCGACACGGCGCGCGCCCCTGGCCCGTGAAGATCGACTCCCCTCCAGCCGCACCGACCGCCTCAGCCGCACCGACCGTCTGCCCTCCGCTCGTACCGGACGGCTCCCCGCGATCGATCGCCCGGTGAATATTCCCGTTCCAGCCCCCAATTCCAGGGGCCGCAACTCCGGCTTCGAATTCAGTGCTGACAATCGCAACGATGCTTACGACACGAACGACACCGTCGTGCGTGTCCCATCCCGCCCGGTCGTTGGCAATCCCGGTAGTTTGCCCACCCCCCGCAGCAACAACGGCAACCTCCTTCCCGTTCCTGCCCTGCCACCCCCACCTCCGGGGATGCCCGAAGTAGGGGTCCCGGGTACCCGTGGTGGCGCTGGCTCCTGGGCAAATAATGCGACGCCGACAGTACCGCCGACCCAACTGGCCTCTCAGCTTGGCTTCAGCTATCGAGTCGTGGTGCAGTCCAGTTCACCCGACGTGCAGAACCAGGTGAAGGCACTCGCCCCCGATGCCTTCAGAACCGTGGTGGATGGTCAAACAGTGATCCAGGCGGGTCTGTTCCGGCAGTTGGAGGACGCAGAGGCGTTCCAGCAGAACCTGAGCAATCAGAATCTGCGGGCTGTGGTGGTTCCGGTGAATCGCTAATCTTTCATTGAAACCCACCTTAAGAAGTGGTGCGGCGCAAAGCGTCGCGCCACTTCTTAAGGTGGGTTTTAGCTTGATTCGCTGGCGATCGCCCCCCGAAAGAACAGATACAGCGCCACCATCTGAATGATGTGATACAGGTCATTCTGATTAAACCAGGGTGCTGGACTCACTGTGAGAATTTGCACAGTTGCGCCAACCAGGGATACCCAAAATCCGGCCATGAGCCAGCGCGTGCTGGCGTGTTTGGGGCGAACGCGCCAGTACAGCACCACCACCAGAACCAGCGCCATCATGTAGTCCACCACCATGACGATGAAACTAGTGCGGGGAATCGCCCAGACCAGGAGGGCAAAGAGTTTGAGCAGAACGGCGATCGCTCCCCAGATGTACCAGGGATGCCTGATAGTCAGCAGAATCGCCGCAGTCAACATCAAGCTGCTGGCGATGCCCAGGGAAGCCAGCATTGTCTGCCAGAGCAGCTTCAGGGCAGCATTATCCAGGTAGTCGGTAAAGCCGTGGTAGGTGCCGCCGAGAAATGCAGCAATCGCCACCCCCAGAAAGGCAGTAGCCCAGAGGTGGAGCGGCAGGGGCAGGGGGGATTTTCGCCAGATGAGCAGAGCCAATGCTGCCGCTTCTACCGCCATCAGGTAGTCGGTCAGCAGCGTCATTGGCTCTGTGATCCGCATAGATAGTTCAGGCGTGGCGATTGACTTCCTGTTGAAGCCACTCATCAACGGGCTGGCCGTCTTTGCGGCGCAGCTCAATCTCCATCACCATGACCAGGCCAGAACCGGGAGGTGCAGGACGCTGGTGGAACAAAATATCATAGGCGTTGGGATCTTCTTTGCGTTCCCGCAACCAGTCCTGCACCTTAGTGGTGGCAAAAAAAGATTGGCCCTGCTCAAACATGCGGGTGATTTGCATTTGCAGGGTGTAGGGGTCGAATCGGGGCATAACTGCGGTGAGAGGAGGTGAGGAGCAATTCTTATCCTATCCTGCAATTTTCCCCAGAGTGCAGTTCAACGGGAGTGTGATTCTCTCCGGGTGGAACTGCACAGCAAACGCCTATCTCAGGGAGTGCCGCCCCGCTGAAGCTGGATCAGCGCCCGATTAATCCGTCCAGCCAGATTGGGATCACTCTGCTGAGCCTCGGTGATGGCGTTGAAGCGATCACTTGGAAGACTATTGCCAGCGGCCACCTGGCGAGAATCCTCGCAATATTTGACCGCAATTTCCCGAATTTCGCGCCGAAGATTGTTCAGGCTCCCAGGGAGATTGCAGGTGATACTGGGCAGGGGGGCGTTTTCCCCCAGAAGATTCCGCATTTGAGCAACCGCATTGAGGCGCAACTGCTCAATTTCGAGCACTGTTTGAGCGTAGTTCTGCACTTCTGCATCGCTAATCGCAGATTGGGCATAGGCTGCACTGCCGTTCGCATGACTGGGGTGTAGATTGGGCACCAATCCCAGGAGTAAAGCTGCGCTGGTCATCGTGCCTGCAATCAACCACTGCGGGAATCGTTGGCGGCGCTTTGAGGAAACTGAGCTGGGTGTCTCCTGGAATGGTTGAGAGAACCGGGGGAAGAACTGCAAACGAGAGAACTGGATCATAGGTTTGACAACCAGAGACGATTCGATGAAAGGTGAATGGAACGATTCATTTGCTTATTCTGAAGCATTTTTAG
>JBIKWV010000286.1:0-6056 GCA_044356135.1 Elainellaceae cyanobacterium | reverse complement strand
AATCGAAAGAGTTATGGCAAGGTTCGAGAACGCCTAGCCCTGAGAATTCGTCAGGTGAAGCAGGGGCAAGAGGTGAGTGCGTGCGATATTGTTATAGACATCGGGTGTCACCTGCTTGGAAAGTCGTCACTCGCCTCCTACGAGTCTGAAACAGAGTGTACTATTGATGTACTGCTCAATTTCAGCCTCGTCCCCCCATAATTCGCTTGGAGCGGACTGCCGAGAGATCTCGGTGTTGAGTTCAAGGTTATTTGCAGCCGCTCAAGCGAAACGATATCGGGACAATGGTGCTAAAAACATGGCTCAAGCACAACGCAACGCTGGCTTTACTCTTAACGCCCTCAAAGCCCTATTTAGAATGAAATAGCCCTGCTAATTCCAGTAGAATTCTCAAGATTGGAGCAATCATACCTCGTAGTCAATACGCTGAGATACCCTTACCTGGAGGAGGTAGAGAGTCTGCTGAATATGAATTGATGATTGGCAGTCCTGATTCTGGTAATTATTCTGTACGGGGAGGTGTAGTGCGGCTAGAGTCTCCTCCTCAACCCTCTGAATCTCAGTATGTGACTGGACTAGACGACAATCAAGTTTCTAGAGCATTGGAAATAATTTGCCAGAATAGCCAGTAATTGTCGGCTAGAATGTATCCATCTCTAACAAAATGTAGTTTTGCAGAACGAGGAGCTATGGACTTTTCCGCAACTCTGGCAGAAATTAGAACACTGAGTATCGACGATCGCATTCGTCTCGTTCAAGCTATATGGGACAGTATTGAGGGTGAATCAGAGCAACTCACACTCACTGAACCTCAAAAACAGGAGTTATCACGTCGAATGACAGACCACAAAGCCAATCCGAATGCTGTCATCTCCTGGGAAGCAGTCAAAGCGCAAGCACAAGCAAGAATCCGTCGATGAACTTACCCATCGCTTTTCGGCTTGAAGCACAATCTGAGTTTGATGAAGCTATCGACTGGTATGAGCAACAAGCAGAGCTTGGATCGCCAATTCAAATCTGAAGTGCAACACCTGAAAGAGTTGCCTGGAGGGAACCATAGGGGTAGTCTGATGGCAACATTTTAGAATACTCAGATCTTGCACCAGAAACGTTCTTGTAGAGAGCGTTTCTCGGTGTTATAGCAAAAATAGCCAAAGCTTCAGTTCTCATCATGTTTTTTCTATAAAACTCCGTAATTCTCCTCTGATCCTGTGTATTCTTTTTCAGCCCCCACCATTCGTTCTCCTCAAAGGTTTACCCATGTTTCAGAAAAACCTCCGATCGGCACTGCTTGCTCTGTCCCTTACCTTCACGGCTCTACCACTGTTCAGTGCTCCCGCCAGAGCGCTTCAGGTGGGGTCACTACGAGAGATTGAGGGGGATATCACCTGTGGTCCGGGTACCGGGGGAACGATGGTCTATGCCGAAACCGCCAGTTTTCGTATCTATATTTGCTCAGACCCCAATGACTCCAGTCGCGCCCGTTTCTACCGCAGTTTCAGTCGCAACGGCACACCTGGACTGCAACTTGATGCCCGCAACTACAACCCAATGCAGATGCGCTACTTCGAGTTCCGCAATGGTAACTACACCTATGTTGTTCAAATCCCCTCAGGGCAGATTCCCAACCCAGTCCTGGGAATTGAATTCCCCAACGGTCGCAGGGTTGAGGAGCGAATTACACGCTACCTGGCGAAGCAAGATGTCCCTGCGCGTCAGGGAGTCTGCTCCTTCATCAATGCCAATGACGTAAACGTTCGCAGTGGCCCTGGCACTCAGTTTCGAGTGCTGACGCAGCTCGATCGTGGCGCGGGCGTGACGGCCGTTCGCAGATCGGGGAACTGGGTTGAAATCTCTGCGATCGAAAGTCGGCGGTTTAACGGATGGGTATCGAATGCCTTCATCAATGGGTGTTCGGAAGATCAGTTTGATCGGTGGCGTAGATAAAAATTATCCTAAAACCCCAACCTGAGAAAGCACAGTACTGTTGTTGAGCAGAGTTACACCCAGACTGACCTGGTGCTCGCCACAGAGGTGGGCAATCGGGCAGCCATCGCCCTGGATAACGCCCAACTCTATCGACAGGCGGAGGAATTGCTCCGTCTCAAAGATGAATTTCTCAGCTCCATTTCCCATGAGCTAGTGCTGGAGAGGGACAGGGTACCACGGTGAAGGTAATGCTGCCACAACCACGATGAAGTTGTCCCCTGCGGGAACTCAATCTCAGTGATTGGGTGGTGCTGGCTGCGCCAGCACCACCCAATCACTGAGATTGAGTTCAACTAACATGGGCACCAGGATCAAATGTGATCGTAAATAGCGTGCGATCGCCCCGTTCGACGGCTAATTCACCTTCCAGTTGATGCACGAGCGTATTCACCAACTGGAGACCCATAGAACGTGTTTTGTGCAGATTGAAATCATCCGGAAGTAAGTCTCCGGTATTGCCTACGCTCAGATGAATTCTCTGGTGTATGTCTTGAGAGAGGGACACAAATAATTTGCCGCCAGATACAGGTGTAGAATTGGCCTGAAACGCGTGTTTGAATGCATTGGTGACCAGTTCGTTGACAATCAGACCGCAGGGAATCGCCTGATCCAGGTTGAGGGTAATGTTCTGGTCGGCCTGAATGTGGAGTTGAATGCGATCGCCCTGCAGGTTGTAGGTATGGAAAAGATTATGAGTCAGATGGTTCAGGTATTCCGCAAAGTTGATGCTGGAAAAGTCTCTGGACTGATACAGAATCTCATGAACCAGGGCCATCGAATCAATTCGTGTCCAACTGTCTTCCAGCGCCCTGCGAACCTGAGGTTCTTCAATTTTATAGGCTTGCAGATTCAGCAGGCTGGAGATAATTTGCAGATTGTTCTTAACCCGGTGATGGATTTCCGCCAGAAGCGCAACTTTTTCCTGCAGCGATTCGCGTAGCTTCACCTCTGCCTGCTTGCGCGTGGTAATGTCTCTGACCATGATCAGAAACTCGTCACCTCTACAATGGACGACGCGCACTTCCTCATCACAGAGAACGCCTGCCCGATTCAGCTTTTGTTCCCAGACCTGTAACTCCCCGGTTTTCAAGGCTCGTTCTATACCATCAATCTGGTTTTGCAGGAGGTCGGGCGGCAGAATTTCATCAATGTGATGGTTAATCGGCAGAAAATTGGATTGTGGGGATTTGACAGGGGGGAGAAAGTCCAGACAGGTGCCGTCCCGTTTTACCCGTAAAATCAGGTCTGGCATTGCCGCCAGCATGGCCTGATTTTTGGCTTCACTCTGGCGCAGAGCCTCCTCCGCCTGCTTGCGATCGCTGATATCCTCCATGACTCCCAGCACCCGGATGATGACTCCCGCCTCATCATAAATCGCCTGCCCTCTAACCCAGAGCCAGGTCATCCGGCCATCCGATCGATAATATCGATACTCTTCAGAAAACAGGGTATGCGTATCGAGGGCCTGTTGAATACTGGCTTTGATGCGATCGACATCCTCGGGATGAATCCGTTCAAGCCATAGTTGAAACATATTGTCTAACCCCAGCGGCAGTTCCAGCAGTTCCTCCATCTTGCCGCTCCACAGATAATCACCCGTCGATGGATTCCAGTTCCAGGTTCCAATTTCGGTGAAATCGAGCGTGAGTTGAAGCTGCTCCTCACTTTGCCGAATTTTGGCCTCATTCTGCTGCCGTTCAATGGCAATTCCGGCAATATTGGCAATCTGGGCGATGATTTCCAGGTCTGTGGGCTGTGGTAATCGCACCTCCTGATAGTACACGCCAAAGGTGCCCAGAACCCGTCCATCGCTGGCCAGGATCGGACTGGACCAGCACGCTCGTAAATCAAACTTTAGGGCAATTTGTTGATAGTCCTGCCAGAGTGGGTCGTGACTGATATCCGTCGTGATCACCGTCTCATTGCGAAAAGCAGCAGTACCACAGGAACCCACACCTTCTCCAATCAGCACACCATCTACGGCCTGAATATACTCGTAAGACAGGCGGAGGGCGGCTCCATGCCGCAGTCGGTTCTCCTCATCCAGCAACAGGACTGAGCAAAGTGCCCCCTGCAAATTATCCTCGACCAGTGCAATCAGGGCGGTGAGAATCTCCGCTAACGGCTCCCCTCTGGCAATCCTTGCCAGTAAGCCATTCTGGGATTCCAGTTGGGTCGCAACTCGCTTGCGCTCAGTAATGTCTCTGGCGGCTGCGTAGGTGAGGTTCCCCATGACACTGGCCCGCCATTCAAACCAGTAATAGGAACCATCCCTGTGCCGATAGCGATTGATGAAATTGACCGATTCTCCCTTGATCCAGAGGGAGGCGATCGCTTCCCTGGTCGGGTCAATATCATCCGGGTGAACAAACTGCCAAAACCCCTGGCGCTGTAGTTCCTCAAGGGGATAACCTAACGTGCGCTCCCAGGCTGGATTGAGCCGTAAAAAATCACCGTTCGAGTCACAGATGCAGAGGAGATCCAGGGCCACGGAGAAGAAGCGATCCAGTTCTTCGGTGGTCTGTTTGAGTTGCAGTTCAGTGCGTTTGCGATCGCTGATATCCGTCACACGCACCAGATTCAATGTGCCATTGCCCACACTGATTTGAGTTGCTGCGATATTGCCCCAGAAGCGGCGACCTTTCAGGGTCACGTATTCTACTTCTCGACTCCAGAAGCCCTGAGTATTGATTTGATGGGCAATATCCATCAACTCTTCTTCCGTGAACCGATAGCGCTGTAGCGTATGCCCTGAGATATTAATCAAATCGTCCTTCTGGTCAGCTTCGAACAGGGCAACCGCACGCTGATTACAATCAACTGTGAGCAGTGTTTCTGAATCAACCAGAAACAGCGCATCGGCAGATTCGTTAAACAGTGCTTCCCGCAAATCGTGACTGCGGGACAGTTCTAACTCGGCCTGCCTGCGATCGCTAATATCCCGCACAATGCAGAGCACCTGATCAGCTTGATAGGGAACGATGCGCACTTCTTCGTATTGAATGCGATTGTCAAACGAAATCTGTTGCTCATAGGTCTGCACTTCACCCGTTTTTAGCACTTGCTGAATCGCAGATAGACACTGCCGACTCACCTCCGGAGGCAATACATCAGTAATCCGTGATTTCGACTGTGTCTGACTCTCGACTGGAAGCAGGTCTCCCGAAAATTGATTGGGCGAGAAACTCAGGTATCGTCCTTCAACGTCGAGAACCTTGAGAATGTCAGGAATCGCTGACAAGATTGTACGATTTTGTGCCTCCCCATAGAATTTTGCGCCTTCAGAATCCGACTTCTGTTGGCAGAACTGCTGTTCCTGGTGAAAGCGGCGTAATGCCTCACTGACAGTGAGCTTGAGATCAAGGGGGTTCCAGGGTTTGGCCATCAATCGGTAGAGACTGGCCCGGTTGACCAAGGTTTCCAGTGCCTCGCTGGTGTTCTCCAGGTGGGCAGATTCAACCAGCATGATTTTGAGAATGTGGGGGTAGCAGATCTGGAGTGTGACAAGCAGCGAATCTCCCGCAACATCAGCCATCCACCCATCGGAGATGATCAGGGGCACCTCCCCCCCCTCCGACAACCGCAGCGCCAGCCGTTGCATGACCGCAGTCGGTGTCATGACCTCAATGCTGTAATCAGGGAAAGCCTGTGATAGCTGTTTGTTGAGGATCAGAAGTGAAGTGGGTTGATCAGCGACACAAAAGATCGTCGGAGTTTGCATGAGTCACCATTACAAAAGGAGGAAAACTTCTAGCAGTTCAGGTGGTCAGAGTGCAGTTTCCTATCCTTGCAAATGCACTATCTCCCCAAATGTCCCATATTTTGCCTCTCGCCAACAGTTTTGTCTACTTTCGTCTGGCTCTGGGGTGTGACGTGTCCCTTACGCAGAGAGGCACACCGTCGTTTCTTTGGTGTTGCTTAATTCAGAGATGAATTTTTGTAGAGAGCCGCGCTTAGCGCGGCTCTCTACAAAAATTCATCCTCCCAATCAGCAATGCCGTTTCTTTGCTTGCTTGCGATCGCTGATATCCTTAACATTGCCCAAAATCTGGATGAACCTACCACTG
>JBIKWV010000285.1:0-6069 GCA_044356135.1 Elainellaceae cyanobacterium | reverse complement strand
GCAGAAATTTCAGATGTAGTTTAATCTGTAGTATGAAATGACTCACGCCACAGCAATGAGCATCAAGCCACTTTAAGTCAGCGCTCCCTCCATCAGAGCTAGATACCCATTCCCTCAGATCGCATCTCTGAGTACTTTATCTATTAATGGAGTTGGAGGCAGAGCCTCCGGGGAGCATTCCCGGCCAGAGACCAGGAACGAGAGAGACGGGTGGGTTGCGCTTGTGAAGCGATCGCTGACTCCCTTCCACTTGCTGACACCGAGGGTTCAAAACCCCGGAAACTAGCAGGCAATTAGTTTTTGAAATTTCCTTAACTCAATACTCTGGAGGTGGTCTTTATGCCACAGCAGCCCTATTTACTGGCTGATGGTTTGACCTGTGAGCTGCCGCCCGATCGCACATTATTCCGCAATGTGCAGGCCAGCGTGTTTCCTGGCGATCGCATTGCCCTGGTGGGAGCCAATGGCGTGGGCAAATCAACGCTGCTGCAAATTCTGGCGGGACAGGTGCAGCCCACGGCGGGTCACGTTCATCAAAACGGTTCAGTTTATTACCTGCCTCAAATCAGCACACTGCAACAGGTGCAGCACAACACGGTGCTGGATTTGCTGGTGGCAACGTCAGAAGAATGGTGGAACATCACCAGTCTGCTTGAAACCCAGTTCCACACCGTCCTGGAGCTGTCACAGCCGATCGCCTATCTGAGCGGCGGTGAGCTGACCAAACTGTTTCTGTCGATCGCCCTCTCACAAAATCCCAACGTTTTGCTGCTGGATGAACCCACCAATCACCTGGACTACCAGGGGTTAGAGGAGCTGCGGCGATCGCTCCAGGCGTTTCCCGGCGCGTTCGTCATTGTTTCCCATAAACCCCTGTTTCTCGATCAGGTGGTGCAAACCATCTGGGAACTCACCCCCGATGAATTGAGCGTTTACGGCGGCAATTTCTCAGCTTACCGCGAGCAGAAACAGACGGAACAGGAGGCCAGAGAGCGATCGCACGAATTGGCCCGCAAGCAACTCAAACAGGCGAAAGCCTCTGCCATGCGGGAACAGCAGCGGGCTGCCCAGTCTCAGCGAAACGGTCGCCTGAACGCGGACAGTATGCCCACCATCGTTGCGGGAACTTACAAACGCAAAGCAGAGGTCACTGCCGGAAAACAAAAACTCAAACACGAGAAGGCGGTCGCCAGCGCCACCCAAAAAGTAGCTGAAACTAAAGTCAAAACCACAAAAGCAACGGTGATTCAACTGGAGGAGAGAGGCCATAAACACCGAAATTTACTGGAGATTCAGGGCGCATCCCTGTGGATTGAGAATCGGTTGTTGATCAACCCAATTCAATTTCAGTTGCAGTATGGGGATAGGGTGGCGATCGCTGGCACCAACGGTTCTGGCAAATCCAGTCTGATCTGCGCAATTCTCGGTTACCCGACTGAGGCTGTGCTGAAATCTGGGGAAGTACTGCTGGCTCCCAATCTCAGCGCTGTTTACCTGGATCAGAGCTATGAGCTGGTCGATCGCCAGCGCACGGTGTTGGAGAATATGCAGTCTGCCAATCCATCACTGGAGTATCAACTGGTGCGTCAACAGTTGGGGCATTTTTTGTTTGGCGATCGAGCCATCAACAAACCCGCTGCTGCTCTGAGCGGCGGTGAACTGGCGCGACTGGCGCTGGCGATGATCAGTGTAGCGGCGATCGATTTACTGATTCTGGATGAACCGTCAAACAATCTGGATATCGTAACAGTGAATCAGATGGTAGACGCTGTGAATGACTATCAAGGTGCGTTAGTAGTGATTTCTCACGACATTGATTTTCTCAGCCGAGTTGATATCAAACGTGCATTCAAAATACGTGAGCAGCGGCTGCAAGAAACAGTATATCTACCTGGTGAAATTGAGCAGTATTATCAGGAGTTACTGGATGCTTGAGACCACTTCTTTATACAGCGTTTTTCACGCTGATGCGGTACGGGGGTGCAGGGACGCTGCCCCTGCGTAGGGGTTTCACTTCCACACACCCCTCTCATACCAATGAGAAGGGCTATAAAGCTGTACAGCAGCCCAGTAGCAGGGCAATGATATAAGCTGTTATTTCACAGCCCGGCGCTCCAGCAGAGTTTTCATCAGCATTGGTCCACGTCCTGGCTCACTCCAGGGACAGACCTCAATGCAGATACCGCACCCACGAGTTTCAGCAAAGTATGGGGCACATTTGTCAAAGTTGACATACCACCGCTCCATTCCCCGTACCATTTGCTTATGGGAAGCAATTGCGTGGGGCGGACAGTTCGTTTCACAGATACGACAATTCGCGCAAAAGTCATCAACCCCAATATCCCGAGGCTGATCAATCGCTAGCGGCAGATCAGTCAGCACCGTTGCTAGCCGCACGTTTGATCCATGCTCTGCTGTAATCATCGAGCCATGCTTTCCCAACTGTCCTAAACCAGCTTTGATGGCAATTGGAATATGCAAGACCTCCACACTGGAGTCAGGTGCGATATTGGTGGACGCTTGAGCGGGATACCCCAAAGAGCGGATATGTTCTGCTACTTCGATCGCCACACGATTCACGTCTAAATAGGTCAGCATAATCTCGCGATTGGATCGCTCGCTCGGTGTGTACAGCATCTCGTCGCGATTCATGGGTACTGCGATCGCAATTGCGTATTTGAAGGACGGGCTGAAGTCGTAATAGCACAGGTCTTCCGTCAAAATCGTAATTCCTACCAGGGCGGCTCCAAACTGTCGGGCGAATTCTTTGATGTGCGTCGCGGCTTCATGCGGTTCCGTAGGTGCAGTGATACGATTCGCTACAGGCCCTACGCGCCGACGGTCCTGCCAAAACATACGGACGATAATTCGATGAATCGCCGTTGGTTCCATCACCTGAAAGTACCAGTCGAGCTTACCCCAGGCCCGTTTATAGGAGTCTCCGAAGAAAACGTGGTCGGCGCGGCGGGGGGTTACTTCTCCTAATCCGTTGATCGTATTTCCTGAGATTGGGGGTTCCCGATAAGCAAAGGGATAGGTCGTTGATGGATATTCAACCTTCATGTGACGTGCCTTTCTGCGGATCAGACCGGGATTTGGAGCCAGGTTGGCAGGTACTGAGGGAAGATGGTCAAACGCTTGGGCCGGAGATGGCCCTGGCATATCATCGAGCCAGATTGTTTCTCCTCGGTTAATCCGGCGTTGCTGCATCCAGCGCAGGAGTGGAAATACCGTATGAGTCGCGATCGCCACTGCAATTGAGAATCCGCCAACGCCTAAATCTCGCTGAAGCCGTCTCCATCGATCGAGGACAGAATCAATCCAGGTCGATGGGCGCTCGTACTCACGGGTAGACACGATGAAAACCTCCGTAGAAATTTTGCAAGGAACGCTGACGCTAAGTTGATCAATTTATCCAACGATTTTTATTCAACGCTTGATTTCATCTTCTGTACGCAGGATTGTCCATTCAGCAGTGTTTTCACACATTTCTCAGACCATTGCTGCGGGTGCTTAAACGGTTTCTTAGTCAAACCAAGCTGAGCGCGAACAAAGCAAAAACCTTCCCACATTCCCAGCAACTGTTCCGCTAATTCATCAGATGTCAATGGAGAAACGAGATGGCCTTGATTTAACCCCTGTTTGATAATTTGACTGAGGTCTTGTAGCGTGCGATCGTAGGCGGCAGCATAAAACTCACTGGCAATATCAGGATTAGAACGCGCTTCTTCAAACATCAACTGGGTAAATTGGATGATCTCACTCTGATTTAAGAAGCGGAGCAGATTCGTACCGTAACGAACAAGCGACCTCTCAAATTCTTCTCGCGTGAATGCTTGGGTCGGTATTCCGCTTTCAAAAACATCCACTTCTGCCTCAACCACGGCTCGAAGCACCGTAACCATGCTAGGAAAGTACTTGTAGAGGGTTGCTTTGGAAACAGAAGCCTCTCTAGCCAGCAAATCCGTTGATACCTTCTCAAAACCCTGTTGAAAGAACAAACGCTTTGCCGCAGCAAGAATTCTTTCCGGCGGTGTGCTCTGTGAGTGTGTCATAAGAATTTGGTGCTACCAATACGTCTGTGCTATAGCTATAGCCACAGTGAATGGGACCGGGTGCAAGGGTGGAAACTCTGCGCAGAGGCAATGTCCCCACACTCCCTGTCCTAACCGGGGTGGCCATAGCTACAGCGACAAAACTGTACCCAACTCAGATTGAACAGTACGGTACAGTTCAGTGTAGTCATTATACAGCAATTTTCGTGTCGTTGAAGTGCGGGGTTTAGGGATTCCACCTCTGCGTGGGACACTGCCCCCACGTCCTGCCTCTAATCGTGATGCAAAGCGCTGTACAGCGTTTTGCAAGCGCGTCTGGTACAAAGTTTTTGTTGAGAGTCGCGCTCCGCGTGACTCTCAACAAAAACTTTAGTTCTGTATGGAGGCAAAAAAGAGGGTTAAAACCTGGAAGCAAAAACCAGACAGCAGATTTCCTTGAAGCAGATGTGCGCCGCTTTCTACCATGGGTTTTAAGCAGACATGATAATGAGACGCATTCCCAAAAAATGGATGTTTCCTTATCCTCTGGTGGCCAAGCTGAAGCTTACTCCTTCTACCCAAAGTTTCGCTTCAACCCGACCCCCACATACGTTAATCTAGAGAGTTGTATTCTGCGGCACGAACCTTGATAGAGCGGTATACTCTGCCCGAAATGGGCAACCTGTGGACAGAAGAATATAAGTTTAAGACCTGGCTTCAGGTGGAGATCGCCGTCTGTGAGGCGCAGGCCGAGTTGGGATACATTCCTGCCGACGCTGTAGAGACAATTAAGGCGAAGGCGAAGTTTGACCCGAAGCGAATTCTAGAGATCGAGCAGGAAGTTCGCCACGACGTGATCGCCTTCCTCACCAACGTCAACGAGCATGTCGGGGATGCGGGGCGCTACATCCATCTGGGCATGACCAGTTCCGACGTGCTGGACACGGCGCTGGCCCTGCAACTGGTGGCCAGTCTGGACGTAATCCAGTCCCATGTGGAGCAGACAATCCAGGCCATCCGCTTCCAGGCACAGCAGCATCGGGAGACGGTGATGATCGGGCGATCGCACGGTATCCACGCCGAGCCGATTACCTTTGGCTTCAAGCTGGCGGGTTGGCTAGCAGAAATGCTGCGGCACCGCGATCGCCTCTGCCAGTTGCACAGAGAAATTGCCGTGGGCAAGATCTCCGGTGCGGTGGGCACCTACGCCAATATTGACCCGCAGATTGAGGCGATCGCCTGTCAGAAACTGGGGCTGGAGCCAGACCCCGCCTCGACGCAGGTGGTATCGCGCGATCGCCACGCCCAGTTTATGAATGCCCTGGCGCTGCTGACGGCCTCCATCGAACGGTTCGCGGTGGAGATTCGCAACCTCCAGCGCACCGATGTGCTGGAAGTGGAAGAATTCTTCTCGAAGGGACAGAAAGGCTCCTCCGCTATGCCCCACAAGCGCAACCCGATTCGCTCTGAACGGCTGACGGGGATGGCGCGGCTGATTCGCGGCTATGCGGTGGCAGCGATCGAGAACGTGGCACTGTGGCACGAGCGGGACATTTCCCACAGCTCTGTCGAACGGGTGGCCTTCCCTGACGCCTGCATCCTGACCCACTTCATGCTGGTAGAGATCACCCATCTGGTGAAGAACCTGCTGGTCTACCCCGAAAATATGCAGCGCAATATGAACGTCTACGGGGGCGTTGTATTCAGTCAGGGTGTGCTGCTGGCGCTGGTGGAGAAGGGGTTGACCCGCGAAGAAGCGTATGCGATCGTCCAGGGGTGCGCCCATCAGGCGTGGAATACTCCCGGTGGAGATTTCCATGCGTTGATCGTGGCTGACCCAACCGTGACGGATAAACTGTCTGCCGCTGAGGTCGAAGCCTGTTTTGATCCACAACGCCACCTGAGGCATCTGGATACGGTTTACCAGCGGCTGAATATTTAGGGCTTCTGCTTTTTTTTGAGACCTCCGCTTTGCCAGAGCCTCATATCATGTCTGCTTAAAAACCCAGAGTAAGAAGTGGGGGGGGGGGGAGCG